>NZ_JBNKWF010000026.1:0-41662 GCF_050299635.1 Altererythrobacter sp. | reverse complement strand
GTTGCAGCCCCCGATGCTGGCCATGCCCAGCACATGGTCAGCCATATTTTCTATGCTTTAGCCGATTGGAAAGCGACCGAGGCAGCAAATGTGCGTGCGGCCGGGGTCGTCAATAGCCAGCGAATTGCGAGCGGGCGCGAAGCCACATCATGCGGTCATTACAATGAATGGCTCGCCTATTCACTGTTGCAGCAAGGCAAGGATGCGAGCGATTTGATCAAGAGCTGCCATAGTCAGGCGGCGGCTTCCATTCGCAAGTTCGAAGAAGGAGGGCGTTCGGACACCTCAGTCTTACAAGGGACCTGGAGTGCGACGAGAGTTGCCAATTTCCTGGGAGTGGATGGTGCGGAATGGATTGAGCCGCTCGAGCTGCCTGCGGTGCCTGAAACATTTGCTGCTCGTTTCCAGCAGGAACATGGGCAATTGCTGAAGGACCGACACGATCCGGTGATAGTTCGTGAAAAGCTCAATATGTTGATGCAGCTACGCGATGAGAGGTTGCAGTATGCGAGAGAGCAAGATCCTGACCGCGAGCCCGAATTCCCTGTTTGGGCGCTGCGCGCGATAGAGCAAGGAAATGCGCTATTGCTTTTGGCTGAAGGGAAGCGCGAGCAAGGACTTGCAAAATTGGAAGAGGCGGCTGCCGCCGAACTTGATCTGCCTATTGAGTTCGGCCCTCCACCGATCTTCAAACCGAGCTATGAAATACTGGGTGAGGAACTGTTGGATTACGGCCGAAGGGAAGAGGCTGTCGAGGCATTTGGCAAGTCATTGCAGCTTGCACCTGGCCGGTGGCGCTCTCTTGCCGGGCAAGCGACGACCCTTCGCTAACGCGATGGAATTGGCCCAAATCGATTCGTAATGGTGGGGTCAGGTGTTCGCCTCACGTAAGCGGCACCACCTTCTTGGAGTTACAGAACCCAGGATAGCTTGAAGCTAGTTGGCGAAAGGTCGTTCAGCTGGACCGGAGTCTGGGTCCTGCTTGGGTCGCTTTGGTCAGGAAGGGTCTGCTTTTGAATGCAAAAGCGCGACCCCATCATAACTGATGATGGGTGGAATGCGGAGACAGCCCTCTCCCGCAAGGGGAGGGAGGACGACGGTTGGATATCTCCGCCATGCCTAGCTGGCGGGCACTAATCCCGCCTCACCCATTCCACTCGCGGCGCTCTTCGGCCTGGCGCAGCACTTCATAGGCCAGTTGCAGTGACTGGAACTGCCTGGCCGCCTCTTCGTCGCCCGGCTTCACATCGGGGTGCACTTCCTTGGCGCGAGCGCGATAGGCTTTCTTGATCGCATTGAATTCGGCATCGCTTTCGAGGCCCAGCAATTCGAGCGCGCGCATCTCGTCTGCGCTGCGCGACCCATCCCCCGACCCTGCCCAGCCGTAATGCGATGCTTCGGCATAGCCGGCGCTCTCGGCCCGCTCCGCCTTGGCACGCTCCTCCGCCTCGGCTTTCTCAAGCCCTTCGAAGTAGTCCCATTTGGCATTGTATTCGGCCGCGTGCTGCTGGCAGAAGAACCAGCGCTCCGGGCTGTTGGGTGCCTTGGGAGCGGGGCAATTGCCCGGTTCCTCGCAGCCATGGCGGTCGCACAGACGCACCGTGGTCGCCTCGCGCGAGGAGCCATAACCCCGCCAACGAGGGAAGCCCCAATCGTTGGATCGGCGTGCTCGGCTCATGCCCTGGGGCTCAGAATGCCCGAATATGTCGTTCGTCCGACAAACATGGCGTCCAGTCTAGGGATGCTTGCGCTTCAATGAAAGGGATGGGAACCCGTTGCGGCAATAAATGTTGCAATGCAACAGAGTGTTTACGAAAAGCAGCTAACGAACACCGCAAGTGATTGAATTATGAGCAGGCAACTCACCATCTCGAGCGCATTCGCCGTCCTTGCGATGGCAGCCATGGTGCTGACTTCCACGCCCGACCGTTCAGGTATGGGCGCAAGCGACGAATTTACGCCGTTGCAGGCCGAAATGCCGAGTTTCGACCTGCCCCGGCCTTCGTTCATTCGCTAATCCGAATTCGATCCCCGGGATCTGTAAGGGATTCAGATCAAGTGGAGCCGAGAATGGCGGATTTCGAGAACCGGCGCGCAGCGACCTTTCTGGTCGTGAGCACCGGAAGCGCAGAAAGCTGCCATTCGCAGGCCCGCATGGGCTGAATCCCCGCAGATCCTAATTGATCACCACGCTGACCGCCCGCCGGTTCTGCGCCCAGGCGCTCTCATTCGAGCCGAGCGCAACCGGGCGTTCCTTGCCATAGCTGACCACGCCGATGCGATTGGCCGCCACACCCAGGCCGACGAGATAGTTCTTCGCGGCATTGGCCCGGCGTTCACCCAGGGCGAGGTTGTAGTCGCGCGTACCGCGTTCGTCGCAATGCCCCTCCACCGTGATGGTGACTTGCGGATAGCGTGCGAGATACTGCGCCTGCGTCTGCAATGCGGCAGCATCGGCACTGTCGATATTGTAGCGATCGGTGTCAAAATAGATCACGTTCTGCCCGTTGACCGCATTTTCGAAATGCGCCTGCGAGCCGACGGCGGGCCCGCTCGGTCCCGTTTCGGTGGCAGGTGCAGGAGTCGTCACCGGTTCAGGCGGCGGAGGCAGTTCTTCGGGCGCTTTCTTGGCACAGGCAGCAAGCGCTGCGGTTCCAGCCAGAAGCACCACACTTGCAAAACGAATATTCATCAGGGTGTTCCTTTCCCTTGGGCCCGGATTTGGGGGCGGGCCTGCAATTCCAATAACACAAATCAGGGGAGAAGCGGTCCCCAGGCCGGATCCGACGCGTCAACGGGCGTCGGCAGTCTTCTTTCATTGCGGCCGGTCAGATCGACCTGCCACAGTGCCGACCGGCCCGAATTGCGCTCGGTCCGGAAGAACTGGATAATGCGGCCATTGGGCGCCCAGGTCGGCGCCTCGTCCTGCCAACCTTTGGTCAGGACGCGCATGTTCCGCCCTGCAGGGCTCATGACCGCAATGTTGAAATCGCCCGCTATGCGCGTGAAGGCAATCTGGTCGCCGCGCGGACTCCATTCGGGAGTTGCGCAACGCCCACCGAAGAAGCTCAACCGGCGCTGGCCGGTGCCATCGGCGTTCATCACATAGCATTGCTGGCTGCCCGAACGATCGCTTTCGAACACGATCTGGCTGCCATCGGGCGAATAGGATCCGCCCACGTCGATGCCGGGCGTATCGGTCAGCCGCACGCTGCGCCCGCCGCCCGCCGGAACACGATAGATGTCGGTATTGCCCGCTACTGCCATCGAATAGAGGATGTAGCGTCCGTCCGGGCTCCAGCGCGGCGCGAAGGTAGGATTGCTGCTCTGCGTCACCAGCACCTGCCGCCCGGTGCCGATGTCATAGACATAGATGCGCGGGTTGCCGTCAACATAGGAGAGATAGAGCAGCCGCTTGTAGTCGGGCGAATAGCGCGGCGTGAGCGCGGTGGCGCTGCCCAGCGTCAGGAAGCGATGATTGGCCCCGTCGCTATCCATGATCGCGAGCCGCTTTACTCGGCGATCCTTCGGCCCGGTCTCGGCGATATAGGCGATGCGGCTGTCGAAGAAGGGGCTTTCGCCGGTCAGCCGCGAATAGATAAGATCGGCACATTTATGCGCCGCGCGCCGCCAATCGGCCGGCGGAACAACCCAGCCTTCGCGCAGAAGCTCGTCCTGCAGGGCAACGTCGTAGAGATAGCAACCGACCACCAGCCGCCCGTCACTGCGCCCGCGGACATAGCCGTGCACCAGCATTTCCGCTCCGCGCCCACTCCAGCTACCCCAATTGGGCGAAGTGATCTGCGGGAAACTCGGCTGCGGCAGGCTGTCCGGGCCAACAGGCTTGAACAACCCGTTGTTCCTGAGGTCCGCGGTGATGACGCGCGCCAGCTCGCGCCCGAGCGCGGCGGTGCCTTGCGAATTGGCGGGCGTCGCCTGGTCGCGATCTGTGGCGAAGCCGGGAATGGCGATGCCGAGATCCTGCCAGTCGCTTTCGTCGGTGACGGTGAAGGTAAGTCCGCCCTCGTCCTGCCCATCAGCCTGTGCCTCATCCGAGGCGACAGTCCCGGTCGTTACGACCTCGCCGCCTTCGGGCACGGGTGCGCCCAGGTCCTGCGCAGCAAGCGGCGCCGCGAGGAATGCGAGAGCAAACAGGATAAATCTCATCGTGAAAGGTTCCTATCGAAACGTGCGCCCCGGATCGACTTCCAGGCGTTGTAATATTCGTCAGGCAGGTCGAAGGGAGCGGCGAGTTGAACCGCGCGGATCGCGCGTTCGGCGTGCAGGCTCGCTTGCGGGCGGTTGGAAGCGGTGATGCCCGATTGTCTCAACACGCGCGGACGCCCCTTGAGGCTGCCATCTTCATTGAGGTCGAAGGCCAGTTCGGTCACCAGCAATTCCGCATCGACACCCGAAGGCGCGTTCCAGTGCGGCCGGATCTGCCGCACGATCGCCTGAATGATCGACGCCTTGGCACTCGCGCCGATCTGCGAGGCCGGAATGCGCGTCTCGTCGGTCTGGGTGCTGCTGCCCGCGCCGGTCAGGAAATTGTCGCCTACCCGGCTGCCTCCGCTGGGCTTGGGCGTGGATGCGGCAGTCGGGCGTGGCTCCGGCTTGGGTTTGCGCGGAGCCGCAATCGGCTGTTCGGACTTGACCGGAGCCACCGCCGGTTTCGGCTCCGGCACGGGGAGTTCCGGTGCAGGTTGAGGTTCGTTTGCGAGAGTCGGCGCAATCGCCGCACGGCTTTCGGCGACCGGATCAGGCGCAGTCGCTTCCAGCCCCACATCTTCGGCCAGGCTCACCGTCATGCGTTCGGGAATGTCGAGCACTTCCTTGCGCGAAGGCTGGATCAGGAAAGCGGCAACCAGCAACAGATGCAGGAGGAGCGCGACCAGAAGGCCGACTCTCTCTTCCTGGCGAAACGTGCTCGCGTGCATGGTTTCCATCGCTATCGGGCTATTCCTCACCCGATGAACCGTCGCTGACGGGGGCGCTGCCCTCCGGGGCAGGCTTGGCCGCGCCTTGTGAACTGGTCACCAGCGAAATCGAATTGAAACCGGCGCGATTGAGTTCGCCCATTACCGCCATCACGCGCCCGTAATCGAGCGCCTTGTCGCCGCGCAGCACAATCACCGGGCCACCCTCATCCGCTCCGTGGTCGATCCGCTCGAGCGCATCGGGCAGTCCGCCCACCGGCACGCGCGTATCGTCGATAAAGACATAGCCTTCGCTGTCGATGCTGATCGTCACCTGGTCGGGCGTCTGGTCGATTGGATTGGCGCGGCTCTCGGGCAGTTCGATCGGCACACCCGAGGTGAGCAGCGGCGCGGTGACCATGAAGATGATGAGCAACACCAGCATCACGTCGACGAAGGGCGTGACGTTGATCTCCGCCATGGGCGCGCGGCGAGTTCGGCGTGTGCGCCCTCCGACCGAAGTGAGGCCCATAGCCATTATGAGTCTCCTCTTCCCCACGCCCATCCGGGCGCGCGATATCCTCGCTCACACGCCCACCGGGCGCATCGCTGCAGGCGGGCGGGCGCCCTTGCAGCGGCAAAGCCGCCGATCAGCACGGGCAAGACAGGCCCTTCGATCATACCTTATCCAGTTCGCGGCTGAGACCGGCATGGAAGCGGTCGGCAAAACGCTGCAGCCGCGCTTCATAGCGGTTCACGCGGTGGCTGAAGCGGTTGTAGGCGATCACCGCGGGAATAGCGGCGAACAGGCCGATGGCGGTGGCAAACAGCGCCTCCGAAATACCCGGCGCAACCACGGCGAGCGATGAGCTTTCCTGCGTTCCGATCTGGAAGAAGCTGTTCATGATGCCCCAGACCGTGCCGAACAGGCCGACAAAGGGCGCGACCGAACCCACGGTCGCCAGAAAATTGAGCCGCGTAGCCAGATCGTCAGCCTCCTGCGCGACCCGGCTTTCCATCGCGCCCGTCAGCCGCTGGCGAACCCCGTCGCGGTCGATCGGCTGCGACTTGGTCGAATGTTGCCATTCGTCCATTCCGGCTGCTGCAACCCGTGCGGTGGGCAGTTCCGCGCGCGCGCGCTTGCCCAGCATCCGTTCGCGATCCTCCGTGTCCCAGAAATCTTCCTCATATTTGCGCGATTTGCGTTCCAGAGAACCCATGCGCAGCGAGAAGGAGACGATGATCATCCACACCCAGATGCTGGCGAGGATCAGGCCCAGCATCACCGCCTGGACCACGATGTCCGCCTGCAGGAACAGCGCGAGCGGATTGAGCCGGGCAGAGCCGCCTACAGACAGGATTGAAAGCGTGGTTGTCATGCGGATTGGTCTTCCATGAATCGTGTGAAGGCAGCGCGCCATTCGTCCGGCTGGCGGCGGGGTCGCCCGTCAGGCGAGATAAAGCCGACGCGCAATGTCGCTTCGCTTAACAGCTCGTCTCCTCGCCAACTGCGCTGGTGCATCCGGCAACTCGCCGCGCGCAATTCGGTGCAGGTGGTTTCGATCACAATATCGTCGTCAAGCTTGGCCGGGCGCAGATATTTGATGTGGATCTCGGACACGGCATAGGCGCCTTCGCCCGCTTCGATCGCCTCGCGCTGATCGATCTCCAGCATCCGCAGCAAGTCGCTGCGCGCACGCTCGAACCAGCGCAGGTAATTGGCGTGATAGGTGATGCCCGAAAGATCGGTGTCTTCATAATAGACGCGCACGGCATAGAGATGCCGCGGGCCGTCGAAGCAGCCACCGGGAGGATTGGGTTTGGTCATCGGCAGTGGGGTCTAGCTGAGGGGCGAGTCGCCTAGCAAGCGCCTTCGTTGAAGCGAGTCCCCGACGCGACGAATTGCGCACAATTCATTCCGTCGCCCCTGCGTAGGCAGGGGCCTAGATGCGGCCACTGCGATCGAATCGGTGAAGACAGAAAACAAGATCCGTCAGCATCGACGAACTTCAGAGGAACAGATGTTGTATGGGCCCCTGCCTTCGCAGGGGCGACGATCGATTTCATCTCACGAGCATCGGGCCGAGCGGATGGCCGCCGAAGATATGCACGTGCAGATGCGGCACTTCCTGGTGGCCATGCCCGCCGATATTGGCGAGCAGGCGATAGCCAGGCTCGACCAGCCCCTTGGCCCGCGCCACTTCACCCACCGCACGCACGAAGCCGGCAATTTCCTCTGCCGAGGCCTTGGCGGAAAAGTCGTCCCAGCTGACATAGCGCCCCTTGGGGATCACCAACGTGTGGATTTCGGCCTGCGGATTGATATCCTCGAATGCGAAGGCCCATTCGTCCTCATAGACCTTGCTCGAGGGGATCTCGCCGCGCAGAATCTTGGCGAAGATATTCTCGTCGTCATAGGGCTGCGTCGCGTCGATCGCCATTATTGAGTCCTCGATGCTTTCTCTTCGATCCCCGACACGCCTTCGCGCCGGTCGAGTTCGGCCAGCACGTCGGCCAGCGGGATATCCTTCGCGCCGAGCAGCACCAGCAGGTGGAACAGCAGGTCCGCGCTCTCGCCGACCAATTCCTCGCGACTGCCAGCAAGCGCCGCGATCACCGCTTCGGTCGCTTCCTCGCCCAGTTTCTGCGCAATTTTTGCGATTCCTTTGGAATTGAGCTTGGCGACATAGCTCGTGTCCGGCGACGCACTGCGCCGCTCCGCAATCACATTCTCAAGACGTTTCAGCGTGTCCATGCGGCAACCTTGGTTCAAACGCTGCGCGCGGGCAAGCCCGCTGCCCTCAGCGCCTCATGCGCTTCGTGGATCGAATAGGTGCCGAAATGGAAGATCGAGGCCGCAAGAACAGCGCTGGCATGGCCTTCGGTCACCCCCTCGACCAGATGCTGGAGCGTGCCCACGCCGCCGCTGGCGACCACCGGAACGCTGACCGCATCTGCAATCGCCCGCGTCAGCTTGAGGTCATAGCCGCGCTGCGTGCCATCGCCGTCCATGCTGGTGACAAGCAATTCGCCTGCGCCCAGTTCAGCCAGCTTCACCGCATGTTCCAGCGCGTCGATCCCGGTTTCGCGCCGCCCGCCATGGGTGAAGATTTCCCAGTGATCGCCCACCCGGCGTGCATCGATCGAGGCAACGCAGCACTGGCTGCCCATCTTGTGCGCGATATCCGCCACCACTTCGGGCCGAGATACCGCGGCGGAGTTGACCGCCACCTTGTCCGCGCCTGCCAGCAGCAGAGCGCGCGCATCCTCCACCGTGCGCACGCCGCCGCCGACGGTTACGGGCATGAAGCAAACCTCTGCCGTGCGCCGCACGATGTCGAGCAGAGTGCCGCGCTCTTCATGGCTGGCGGAGATATCGAGGAAGCAGAGCTCGTCCGCCCCCGCAGCATCATAGGCCTGCGCCTGTTCGACCGGATCGCCCGCATCCTTGAGATCGACAAAGTTGACCCCCTTGACCACGCGGCCATCGGCGACGTCGAGACAGGGTATGACGCGGATACGGACGGTCATCCCCGCGCTCCCATCGCGATCGCAGCCGCGAGGTCCAGCCGCCCTTCGTAGAGCGCGCGGCCGGTAATGACGCCTTCGATGCCCTCATGCGCGTGAAGCGAGAGGACGTGGATATCGTCGAGCCCCTTGACCCCGCCGCTGGCGATCACAGGAATATCGACCCGGCGCGCCAGGTCGAGCGTCGCATCGATATTGCAACCCTTGAGCAGCCCGTCGCGCCCTATATCGGTGAACAGCAGGCTGGCGACGCCTGCATCCTCGAACCGGCGCGCGAGATCGACCACGGAAACGTCCGACACTTCAGCCCAGCCTTCGGTCGCGACCATGCCGTCGCGCGCGTCGACCGCGACCACGATCCCGCCTTCATATTCTCGCGCCATGTCCTTGACGAACTCAGGGTCTTTCAGCGCAGCCGAGCCGATCACGATCCGCGCCACGCCCAGATCGAACCAGAACTCGACCGCTTCAGGCGTGCGGATACCTCCGCCAAGCTGCACATAGCCGGGGAACTGCTCGACGATGGATTTCACCGCATCGGCATTGCGGCTTTCGCCCGCAAAGGCGCCGTCGAGGTCGACCACATGCAGGTGCTCTGCGCCCGCATCGGCAAACAGCATGGCCTGCGCGGCAGGGTTGTCGCCATAGACGGTCGCGCGGTCCATATCGCCTTCGGCCAGGCGCACCACTTCGCCATTCTTGAGGTCGATTGCGGGGAATACGATCATCTCGGTTTCCAATCGAGGAAGCGAGCCAGCAGCTCCAGCCCGTAGCGCTGGCTCTTTTCAGGGTGGAACTGGACGCCCAGCAAATTGTCGCGAGCGACCGCCGCGACCAACCCGCCGCCATGATCGGTCATCGCCGCGACATCATGTCCGCTATCCGGCGCGAAGTGGTACGAGTGGAGGAAATAGGCCTCGCCTTCCTCGATCAGTTCCGATCCGTCGCCGTGATGCGCATGCACCACGTCGTTCCAGCCCATATGCGGCACCTTGATCGCGGGATCGGTGCGTTCGATCAACTTCACCTCGCCGGGAATCCAGCCGAGCCCGCGCGTCGTGCCATGTTCGACCCCGCGGGTCGCCAGCAATTGCATACCCACGCAGATGCCCAGGAAGGGCACGCCATCGCCCATGACTCGCTGTTCCATCGCCTCGACCAGGCCCGGCTTGGCCTTGAGCCCGCGTGCGCAGGCGCGGAACGAACCGACGCCCGGCAGCACGATCCGCTTTGCGCCACGCACCAGATTGGGATCGGCGGTCACCGCGATGTGATGCGCGCCCGCCGCCTTCAGCGCGTTATAGACCGAGTGGAGGTTGCCCGCGCCATAATCGATGAGGGCCAAGGCTTCGGACATTCTAACTTTCCGCCCGCCCATCCGGGCGCGCGGCCTCCTCGCTCACGCGATCGAAGATCGCGTTGCTGCGGGCGGCCGGTCGGCCTTGCGGCTGATTTGCAGCCGATGAATGCTTCCTAGCCACCCAATTGCCCCTTCGTCGAAGGGATCGCCCCGCCCTTGCGCGGATCAAGCTCCACCGCCATGCGCATGGCGCGTGCAAAACCCTTGTAGATCGCCTCGCACACATGATGGTTATTGGTGCCATAGAGCAGTTCGACATGCAGCGTGATGCCTGCGGTCTGCGCCACGGAGTGGAACCAGTGCTCGATCAGCTCGGTGTCCCATTCACCCAGCCGCTCCTGCGTGAAACCGGCCTTCCACACCAGATAGGGCCGCCCGGATATATCCAGCGTGACGCGCGCCAGCGTCTCGTCCATCGGCGAATAGGCCGCGCCGTATCGCCCGATTCCCGCCTTGTCGCCCAGCGCTTCGACGATAGCCTGGCCCAGCGCCAGCGCGCTGTCTTCTGTCGTGTGATGCTGATCGACATGCAAATCGCCATCGACCTTCATCGTCACATCGATCAGCGAATGTTTGGAGAACTGCTCCACCATATGGTCGAGAAAGCCGATCCCTGTGGAAATCTCATAAGTACCGCTACCATCGAGATTCACCTCGACTTCGATCGCGGTTTCCGCGGTTTTCCGCTCTATCCGGCCCTTGCGCATGATGGCGCTATATATGCTGCGCCGCCGCGTGCAAGCATTGGTGCAATGCAATATTCTCCCCAACGGGCAAGCGAATGTTGCTTGACCAGCGCCTTACTCAGCGCCACCTATCACTAGCTATGAGTGACGAAACGCCCGATAGCCTGATCCCTTACGATGAAATCGTGCAGGAAGCGCTGCGCGCCGTCGTGGGCCGTGTGCTGGGTGAAATCGAGGTCGGCGGCGGCGAATTGCCGGGCAACCACCACTTCTACATCACCTTCAAGACGGGTGCCCCCGGGGTCGATATCCCGCAGCATCTGCACGAGCGCTTTCCCGACGAAATGACGATCGTGCTCCAGAACAAATTCTGGGAACTCGAAGTCCGCGATGACGGTTTTTCGGTAGGCCTGAGCTTCAATCAGGTGCCGACCAAGCTCTCGATTCCCTTCGCTGCGATCACCGCCTTCGTCGACCCGGCGGTCGATTTCGGCCTGCAATTTCAGGCGACTGTGCCCGATCTTGCCCCCGAAGCGCATGAAGATGCCGAAAACGATCTGCAGGATCGCGCCGGGACGGAAGGCGCCGAGGGCGGCGAAGACGGCTCAAACGTCGTAACGGTCGATTTCGGACGCAAGAAATAGGTTTCGCCTGCGTTCGGAACCGGGCCTGATGCCCCTGCGTTGGATCAAAGGGCTACCTATGACCGATAAAACCGCGCCAGAACCCGTAGCAGCGACCGCAAGCGACGCTGCGCCTCCACAGACCAGCGCCAAGCGCAAACGGGCGTTCCCCGCGCCCAGTACCAACCCTGTTACCAACGTCCTGATTGCTGACGTGGTACTGCGTAGCGTCGACCGCATTGCACGCGGCGCGGTCGAAAAAACCCTGTTGAAACAGGACAGCAGCACGCAGGCCGAAGGCGGCGTTCTGGAGCAACGCTCGATACTGAGCACGGCAGCGCTTTACGGCGCGGCGCGGATCGCTTCACGCTCGGTCCCCGGTGCCTTGCTGGTCGGCGGGGGACTGCTGGCCAAGACGCTCTACGATCGTGGCCGGGCGAGAAATGCGGCCAAGGCGAAGGCTCCGAAAAGCGAAGAGTAAGCGGAGAACTGCACCGCCCCCCTTGATTCGCGGGCCGGCTTTGCGCCAACAGCGCACATGGCCCATTCCGAGCAATCCACCGACACGCTTTCCCGCCGCGGACTGATGTTCATCCTTTCTTCGCCATCTGGCGCAGGAAAGACCACGATTTCGCACATGCTGCTGATGGCCGATGACGAGATCAAGCTCTCGGTTTCGGCCACTACGCGGCCACGCCGCTCTGGCGAGGTCGACGACGTCGACTACCACTTCGTCAGCGACGAACAGTTCGACGCAATGGTTGACGAGGACGATTTCTACGAGTGGGCGCATGTCTTCGGCCATCGCTACGGCACGCCCAAGGGCAGGATCCGCACCGGGCTGAAGGAAGGGCAGGATTTTCTGTTCGATATCGACTGGCAGGGCACGCAGCAGCTCTATCAGAAGGACCAGCAGGACGTGGTTTCGGTCTTCATCCTGCCGCCCAGCCTCACTGAACTGCGCCGCAGGCTCGAAGCGCGCGCACAGGATAGCGCCGAGGTGATCGACAGCCGGATGGAGCGTGCCCGCGGCGAGATCAGCCACTGGGCCGAGTATGACTATGTCGTGATCAACGACGATGTGGATAGATGCTTCGTCAAGGTGCGCGAGATCCTCCATGCAGAGCGCATGAAGCGTACCCGGCAAACCGGCTTGATCCCGTTCGTTCGCGAATTGATGGAATAGAAGGTTGAATGGGGCTGGTCAGCAAATGGCCGCCAGCCCCGGTCCAAATTCTGGTCAGCTAAGGGCTATCCGCGGTTCGCCCCTTGCGAACGCGGTCCCACAGCAGTCCCTTTTCATCTTCTGCATTCAGCTTCGGCTTCCGCTTTATGCGGAGAAGCTTGCTATTGGTCTTCGGTTTTGAATTTCGATCTGACGCCCGATCCAGTTCGAAATGAGTTTGGATGCGTCGTGACAACAGCACCTCCTTCATTCACTGGTCGTGTCGGGATAGCGCATATGCGCTTGCCGCAGCACTAAAATTAGTGCTTTCAACGAACTAAGCAGAAATGCTTACCTGCAAGCTAACTGCGTTTGCAGCGGCAAGGCAACGCAGGTCACTTGCCGCCGGGATCGACAAAATTGCCAGCGCCGGTGTTGGCATTGACCACGCCGCCATCGATCGGGATAGTCGTGCCGACGACATAATCGCCCGCGCGGCTGAGCAGGTAGATCGCACCGGCAGCCATGTCTTCGGTCACACCCACGCGGCGCGACGGGATGCCCTTCTTGACCAGATCCTCATTGTCGCGCGCGGCACGATTCATGGCACTGGGGAATGCACCCGGACCGATCCCGTTGACGACGATATTGTCGCGGATCAGTTCGGCCGCCATCCTGCGAGTCAGATGGATCAGTCCGGCCTTGGAGGCCTGGTAGGGGTAGGTCGGCCAGGGATTCGACTTCATCCCGTCGATCGAAGCGATCATCAGCACCTTGGCCGGGCGCTCCTCGCTCGCAGCCGCCTTGAGCAGTGGGTAGAGCTTCTGCGTCAGGAAGAACGGTGTCTTGACGTTGAGATCCATCGTGCGGTCCCAGCCCGCTTCAGTGAAGTCCTCGAACGGCTCGCCCCAGGCTGCGCCCGCATTGTTGACCAGAAGGTCGAGCTTGTCCTCGCGCGCGGAGAGCTCGTCGGCCAGCGCCTTGATACCGTCCATCTGCGAAAGGTCGCCGACCAGGCCGATCACCTTGTCACCCAGTTCGGCGCTGGTTTCGTCAACCTGCTCCTTCTTGCGGGCAACAATATAGACCCTGGCGCAGCCTGCTTCGAGCAGGCCCTCGACGATCATCTTGCCGATACCGCGGCTGCCGCCGGTAACCAGAGCGACGCGGCCTTCAAGGCCGAAAAGAGAATTGAGGTCCATCATAGCGAGTTCCTTTTTTCGTCATTGCGAGCAAAGCGAAGCAATCCAGCCTTGCGCCGTCTGGATTGCCGCGTCGCCTGCGGCTCCTTGCAATGTTGAGGAGCGAGAGATTCAATATCCAGAAAGCTCGGCCACACGCCCGGCATGGTAGTACTG
The DNA here is from genome assembly GCF_050299635.1 of Altererythrobacter sp. Lineage (NCBI taxonomy): Bacteria > Pseudomonadati > Pseudomonadota > Alphaproteobacteria > Sphingomonadales > Erythrobacteraceae > Altererythrobacter > Altererythrobacter sp. Next base: position 28,026 of record NZ_JBNKWF010000026.1, on the reverse strand, counting down.
GTCGCCCAGGAACTCCTGCAGTGCGCGGTCGCGCTTCATGTAGAGGCCGATGTCGTATTCGTCGGTCATGCCGATGCCGCCGTGCATCTGCACGCCTTCGCGCACTGCGAGCCCTGCTGTCTTGGCCACTTTCGCCTTGGCGACCGAAGCCATCAGATCGGATTTCTCGCTACCCGCATCGAGCAATTGCTGCGCCTTGATGACCGCAGCGCGAGCAATCTCGACTTCCGAGTAAAGATGCGCCGCGCGGTGCTGCAACGCCTGGAACTCACCGATCAGCTTGCCGAACTGCTTGCGTTGCTTGAGGTATTCGACGGTCATGTCCATCGCCCCGCGCGCAACGCCAACTCCTTCGGCGGCGGCGCCGACGCGGCCCGCCATCAGCAGCTTGTTGAGTACGGCACGCCCACCATCGACTTCGCCGATCACGGCATCGCCATCCAGCTCTACGCCGTCGAAGGTGGTGTGCGTCGCCATCGAGCTATCGACCAGCCGCACGGCATCATGGCTCATGCCCGCCGCGTCTTTGGGCACGGCAAACAAAGTGAGACCATCTTCATCCGCGTCGCTGCCCGAAGTGCGCGCGGCGACCACGATCATGTCCGCGCTGGCACCCTGGACCACGAAATCCTTCCTGCCGCTCAGCTTGAAGCCATTGCCCGACTTTTCTGCCTTGCAGGCCACACGCTCCGGCCGGTGCTTGGCGCCTTCATCGACCGCCACCGCAAAGACGCTCTCGCCAGAAAGTAGGCCCGGCAAATAGCGCCCGCGCAAATCCTCGCTGCCTTCGCTCAGCGCGGTCGCAGCCAGCACCGCACTGTTGAGGAAAGGCGAAGGCGTAAGATTGCGCCCGATTTCCTCCAGCACGATGCCCGCCTCGACATGGCCCATGCCCAACCCGCCATCATCCTCGCCCACCAGAATGCCGGTGAAGCCGAGCTCGGCGAATTGCTTCCATAGTTCGTGCCCGAATCCGTCCTTGCAATCGCGGTCGCGCCAATGGCGCAACTGCTTTGCGATGGCGCCTTCCTCGGCCATGAACTGGCTGGCGGTATCGGCCAGCATCGCCTGATCTTCGTCGTAGTAAAGTGGCATCGGTCAGGCTCCCGGAAGGTCTAGAATACGTTTGGCGATCACGTTGAGCATCACTTCGCTGGTGCCGCCCTCGATCGAATTGGCCTTGGTCCTGAGCCAGCTGCGTGCAGCCTGGCCTCCGTCGGTCTCTTCGCTGTCCCATTCGAGGCTGCGCGATCCCCCCGCAGCCATCATCAGCTCGTGGCGGCGCTTGTTCAGCTCGGTCCCGGCATATTTCATCGTATTGGGCTGTGCCGGATGCGCCTTGCCGACCTTGATCTCGTCAAGGAACTTCTCGCCCATGCAGGCATAGGCCAGCGCGTCGACATCGAACATTGCAAGCTCTGCGCGCAGCACGGGATCGAGTTCGCCCGCATTGCGCTTCATGGCCGCACCGATCGCCGCGGTGCGATCTCCACCGTCCGCGCCGGAAATCATCTCGCGCTCATGGCCGAGCAGGTATTTCGCAACGTCCCAGCCGCGATTGACGTCGCCCACCTGTGCGGGGATCGAATCGCCATAGGTCTTGGGCACCTTCACATCGTCAAAGAAGGTTTCGCAGAAGGGCGAATTGCCGCTGATGAGCAGGATCGGCTTGGTCGAGACGCCAGGCGTTTCCATGTCGAACAACATGAATGTGATGCCCTGGTACTTGTTCGACTTGTCGGTCCGCACGAGGCAGAAAATCCAGTCCGCCTTGTCCGCATAGGATGTCCAGATCTTCTGGCCATTGACGACCCAGTGGTCGCCCTTGTCCTCACCGAAGGTCTGAAGCGAAACGAGGTCCGATCCGCTGCCCGGCTCCGAATAGCCCTGGCACCAGCGGATTTCACCGCGCGCGATTTCATTGAGATATTTGAGCTTCTGTTCTTCGGTTCCGAACTTGAGCAGCGCCGGGCCGAGCATCCAGATACCGAAGCTGGAGAGCGGAGGCCGCGCACCGATGGCGGCCATTTCCTCGCGCAGCACCTTCGCCTGAGCCGGGTCGAGCCCCGCCCCGCCATATTCCTTGGGCCATGCAGGCACTGTGTAGCCCTTTGCAACGCATGCTTCGAACCACGCCTTTTGCGCGTCGTTCTTGAACGTGGCGTTGCGGCCACCCCAATAGATATCGCGCTCGTCGCGGACAGGTTCGCGCATCTCTGCCGGGCAGTTGGCTTCAAGCCAGGCCCGTGTGTCTTCGCGGAATGCTTCAAGATCGGACATCGCCGACTCTCCTCTCGATCCAAAACTTGACGCTTACGTTAGGGTGATTCGCCCCTTGGCCGCAAGCGTCTCGAACGCATCCCGCCATGCCGTAACGTCAGCGCACACGCCGTTGACGCAGGGCAGCTTGCGCCTAAGCTGGCGAGGTCAAAAACCGGGAGAGACAAGGCATGCGATTCCCCAATCAGGCTCCAGCCTTTGTCTATCTCGCGGCCCATTTCTGCTCCACCAGCTGCGCAGGAGATCGCATGGCGACTCAGTTCCAATGTCCGGTTCGCCGGCAAGCATACTGACGGATCGCCAGCCTGTGAACTACAGCCCCGTCCCGCTCAAGCTGAAGCTCTACAATGCGACCGGCTCGATTGCGTTCGGGATCAAGGATAACGGCTTCTCGGTCTTCTTGCTGACGTTCTACAATCAGGTGCTGGGAATGGAGGCATGGCTCGTCAGCCTGGCGCTGGTGATTGCCCTGGTGGCAGACGCGATGGTGGACCCGCTGCTGGGAAATCTGTCTGACCGGACCTATACGAAATGGGGCCGCCGCCTGCCCTGGCTCTATGCAGCACCGATCCCGTTGGCAGTGGTCTGGTACGTCCTCTGGTCGCCCCCGGTCGACGGTCCACCGAGTTTCTGGACCCTGCTGGGGCTTGCCATCACCGTGCGCCTGTTGCTTTCGGCCTGCGAAGTGCCCTCGATCTCGCTCGTGCCGGAAATCACCCGAGATTATGACGAACGCACGACCTTGTTCCGTTATCGTTTCCTGTTCGCATGGGGGAGCGGACTGGTAGCGCTATACCTCGCCTATCAGGTCTTCCTGCGCGAGGATCTCCTGTCGCTGGAGGGATATCGGAACTTCGGCCTGTTCGGAGCGATCACGATCGCTGCAGCCGTGCTGATATCGGCAGCGCTGCAGCACCGCTACGTCGCGCGCTACCCCGAACAGCGTCCCCCGCCGTTCAGGATCCGCGAGGTCTTCGGCGAGATCGTGGAAGCCTTTTCCGAACGCGCTTTCCTGATCTTCGCGGCCGGGGCGCTGGCGGCCTATGTCAGCCAGGGGATGACCTTCGCGCTCAGCAATTATCTCTACTATTTCGTCTGGCAGCTGAACGAAGGCCAGCTCGCGATCTATCCGCTGATCTTGTTCTTCAGTGTTGTCGCCGTGTTCTTTACGCTAAGCGCGCTCCATTTGCGCTATGGCAAAGCACGGACCGGCGCAGGCGCTACGATCGTATCGATGATCTCCTGGCTGGTTCCCTATGGCTTGTACGCGATCGGGCTGTGGCCTGAACTGGGTACTACGGCATCAGCCGTCGCGCTCTTTTTCTTCATTTTCGTCAGCAATGCCGCCGGTGTAACCGCCGTCATATCCGCCACATCGATGGTCGCGGAGGTGATCGAAGCCTATCAGGAGAAAAGTGGTCGCCGCGCGGAAGCGAGCTTTTATGCCGGCAACTGGCTGGTTCAGAAATGCGCCACGGGCATCGGCATTCTGCTGGCCGGTTCCATGCTCTCGCTGGCGGCTTTCCCGTCTGGAGCGAAGCCCGGCGCCGTTGCTGAGCCGGTCATTGTCAGCCTGATTGCCTATTACTGCGTGGCGGTGGCTCTGCTGGGACTGGTCTCGGCATATTGGCTGGCGCGCTTTCCGATCAGCCGCGAAGAACACGAAGAACGGCTTGCGGCGCTGGCTGCGCTGGATGTCACCGCGCGGGCCGATCCCGATGCGAGCGGCCTGGTGCCCTAGTGCCACGTTCTCGCCGAATGAACAGTTTAGATGAATAGATAGAAACCGGAGAATTTGACCATGGATTTCGAACCGACAGAACGGCAGCAATATTGGCGCAACCGCGTACGCGACTTCATCGAAGCGAACGTGCGCCCGAATATGGCAACCTATGATGCGCAGGACGAAGAAGGCGACCGCTGGAAAGTCATCCAGATTATCGAAGACCTGAAGGTCAAGGCCAAGGCGGAAGGCATCTGGAACCTGTTCATGCCGCCCCGCAATGACAGCCACCATCATGTCGACGACTCCTTCGAGTTCGAAGGGCCCGGCCTGACCAATCTCGAATATGCGCTGTGCGCGGAGGAAATGGGCCGCATCGGCTGGGCGAGCGAAGTCTTCAACTGCTCCGCGCCCGATACTGGCAACATGGAAGTGTTCCACCGCTACGGCACGCGCGAACAGAAGGAACAATGGCTCGGCCCGCTGATGAATGGCGAGATCCGCTCCGCCTTCCTGATGACCGAGCCATTCACCGCTTCGTCCGATGCGACCAATATCGAAACCCGCATCGACCGCGATGGCGACGAATATGTCATCAACGGCCGCAAGTGGTGGTCATCCGGCGCAGGCGATCCGCGCTGCAAGGTCACCATCGTCATGGGCAAGACCGATTTCGAAGCCAAGCGCCATGCGCAACAATCGATGGTGCTGATGCCGCTCGACGCGCCGGGCGTAAACATCGTCCGCCACCTCCCGGTGTTCGGATATGACGATGCTCCGCACGGTCACATGGAAATCGAGCTCAAGGATGTGCGCATTCCAGTTACCAATATGCTGCTGGGCGAAGGCCGCGGATTCGAGATCGCGCAGGGGCGCCTTGGCCCGGGCCGTATCCATCACTGCATGCGCACGATCGGCGCAGCCGAAGAAGCGCTGGCCAAGATGTGCCGCCGGTTGCAGGAGCGCGAAGTTTTCGGCAAACCGATCTACAAGCATTCCGTGTGGGAAGAGCGCGTGGCGCGTGCCCGCATCGATATCGACATGACGCGCCTGCTCTGCCTCAAGGCGGCCGACATGATGGACAAAGTAGGCAACAAGGCGGCGCAGCAGGAAATCGCCATGATCAAGGTCCAGGCACCAAGCATGGCGCTGAAGATCATCGACGATGCGATCCAGGCCCATGGCGGCGCGGGCGTGACCTCCGACTATGGCCTTGCCAAGGCCTATTCGGGTCAGCGCACACTGCGGCTGGCCGATGGTCCCGACGAAGTGCATGCCCGCTCGATTGCACGGATGGAGTTCGCCAAGCATCTGCCGCAGCCCGGCCCAACGGCCAACGCACTGCGCGATGGAAGCGCTCCGTCCATGGGCGGTAGCGATTTCAGTTCGGGCGACCTGGGCGTGACGCGGTAAGGAGAGAGAAAGGTGGCAAGAGCAGCCATACTCGAAACGCCCGGCGAAGGGCTGGTCATCGGCGACGTCGAAATCGCCGATCCCGCACCGCATGAAGTGCTGATTGATACCAAGGCCTGTGGGCTGTGCCATTCGGACCTGCACTTCATCGATGGCGCCTATCCGCATCCCCTGCCAGCCGTGCCGGGGCACGAAGCGGCAGGGGTTGTGCGGGCCGTCGGCAGCGAAGTGAAGACGGTGAAGCCGGGCGATCACGTCGTAACCTGCCTGTCCGCCTTCTGCGGCCATTGCGAGTTCTGCGTCACCGGCCGTATGGCGCTGTGCCTGGGCGGGGACACACGCCGGGGGGCCGATGCCGCGCCGCGCATCACCCGCGCCGATGGCTCGACCGTGAACCAGATGCTCAACCTCTCGGCCTTTGCCGAGCAGATGCTGATCCATGAACATGCCTGCGTCGCAATCGACAAGGACATGCCGCTCGATCGTGCTGCCGTGATCGGCTGCGCGGTAACCACCGGTGCAGGCACGATCTTCAACGCTGCCAATGTCACGCCAGGCGAAACGGTGGCGGTGATCGGTTGCGGCGGCGTGGGCCTGGCAGCGATCAACGCGGCGCGGATCGCAGGCGCGGGCAAGGTCATCGCCGCCGATCCGGTCCCGGAGAAGCGCGAACTGGCCAAGGTTCTGGGCGCGACGCATACCGTCGATGCCATGGCCGATGATGCTGCCAAGCAAATCATCGGGATCTCGGGCGGCGGTGTGCATTACGCCATCGAAGCGGTCGGCCGACAAGCCTCTGCCGACCTTGCGGTGGCGGTGCTGCGCCGCGGCGGCACGGCGATCATCCTCGGCATGATGCCGCTCGACTGCAAGGTTGGCCTTGGCGCGATGGATCTTCTCAGCGGCAAGAAGCTGCAAGGCGCGATCATGGGCATGAATCACTTCCCGGTCGATCTGCCGCGGCTGGTGGATTTCTACATGCGCGGACTGCTCGACCTCGACACGATCATCGCCGAGCGGATCCCGCTTGAAGAGATCAACCAGGGATTCGACAAGATGCGCGAGGGCCACAGCGCGCGCAGTGTGATAGTGTTCGACTGATGGCGGAGAGCGACAAGCCCATGATCGATTACGAAACCGAGATGGTCGGCACGATAGACGTGCCCGAACGCGACCAGCTCGATCTCGAAAGGCTGACCGATTGGTTTGCCACGAATGTCGAGGGTTTCGAGGGGCCAATCAGCTATAGCAAGTTCAAGGGCGGCCAGTCGAACCCGACCTATCGGATCGATACGCCGGGCGCATCCTATGTGCTGCGCCGCCAGCCATTCGGCAAATTGCTGCCCAGCGCCCATGCGGTCGATCGCGAATACAAGGCCATGGCCGCGCTTGGCCCAACGGGCTTTCCTGTGCCCAGGGCTTATGGCCTGTGCGAAAATCCCGAAGTGATCGGCTCGAAATTCTTCGTAATGAGCCTGGCCGACGGGCGCTCGCTGTGGAACGGCGCGCTGCCCGACTATTCGCCCGACGAAAGGCGCGAGATCTATCATGCCATGATCGACACCATGGCCGATCTGCATCTGAAAGATCCGCAAGCCATCGGCCTGGGCGATTATGGCAAGCCGACCGATTATTGTGCGCGGCAGATCGCCCGCTGGTCGAAGCAGTACAAGCTGTCGGAAACCGAACATATGCCGAAGATGGAACGGTTGATCGAATGGCTGCCCGAAACGATCCCGCCGCAACATGAAAGCTCGGTCGTGCATGGCGACTACCGGCTCGACAACATGATCTTCGACAAGACAGAAAACCGCGTACTGGCGGTGCTCGACTGGGAACTGTCGACGCTGGGCGATCCAATTGCCGATTTTTCCTATTTCATGCTCAACTGGGTGAATGAGCCCGATGGGCGCGCGGGGATCGGCGGGCTCGACCATGCTGCGTTGGGGATTCCCACGCGGGAAGAAGCAGTCGAGCGCTATGTCGCGCGAACCGGCTATCCCGTCCCGCCAATGGACTGGTACTTCGCCTATAATCTCTTCCGGCTTGCGGGAATTTTACAGGGCATCAAGAAGCGCGTGATCGATGGCACCGCTTCCTCCGCCCACGCAAAACAGATGAGCGAACGGGTCGGGCCGCTGGTCGATCGCGCATATATGTTTGCGCTGGACGCCGGGATGCCGGCCTAGGCTGGCCTAAAAGTCCGCACTGAAGGTCACCAATGCGCCCATATCGTCGGGGCTATTTGCAAAGTGGCCGGGATCGTGCCGGTAGAACAGGCTGGCGGCGGCGTTGCCCCACAGCGCCGGCCCGCGCCAGGCAATTTCGCCGGTCACTTCACGCCCCTTGGGTGACAGGTTGAGGCGGCGGATGCCGTAAGTCGGGCTCTCCGTCGCATAATCATAGGCGACAGGCAGTTCGAGGTTCAGCCCTCCGCCCGACACGCGCAGGGGCTGGCTGACCCGCAGGCCGAGCGTGTCGCCTGGTTCAAACGTGCCGCTGTGTGTCAGGTCGAGCGACCAGGCATTGCTGTCGATGCGGGAGCCGCTGGCGATCACCCCGCCACCTTGCGGCACGGTGAAACCCTGCCGCCATGATGCGCCCAATTGCCAGTTCGCACCGAAATTGCGGCGCAGGCCAAGGTCGATGAAGGCGCTGTCCGCGCCGCTGCCCGCCAGCGCCTGGTGGAAATATCCGCCGAGGATAGTGCTGTCTTCCTGCAGCCAGGTCAGCGACAAGGTGGAGGCGACACCAGCCAGATCCCGGTCGAGCGCAAGCCCCATGCTGCGTAGCGGGCGATGCTCGCGCATACCGGCCATTATGTCCCCGGCCCGGCGCGCGCTACCCAGCCACGCTTCGCCAGAATCGGCAAACAGCGTAATTCCAAGCGGGCCGAGCTCGCGCCGCAACGCCAGCGAGAGGTCGGTGCTGCGGAAGAAACCGCTGTCGCCCCGCGCCTCCTGCGCGATCAGGAAGGCAGGCCTGTCCCCGCCCTGCAACTGCGCAACCATCCCTTCCGCTCCCTGCGCGAAAGCGAAGCCGACCTGCATGTCAGGCGCGATCCGCGCCGCCACGCGCGCGGCCAATACCTTCGCTGCAAGCGCATCTTCGGGCGACATCTGCAGCGGCTCTGCCCAGCCAAGCCCGGCTGCACGCGGACCATCCGCCACCGTGAAAGCCAGCGACAGACCTTTCCGCCCGGCGGAAAGCGCATGACCCTGCCGCTCAACCGCATTGCGCAGCCGCTGCGTCACGGTCGCGCCACGTTGCCGTGTGGTGAGATCATAGCCATAGGCACGGTCATATTTGTCGAGGATCACGGTCGAGAGCGATTGTGTACCGGGCGCGTCTCCCATCGCGCTCGATCCTACCAGCACGTCGTCAGCCAATGCCAGCGAGTTACCGGTCCCGGCCAGCGTCGTCGTCCCGGCAGGAGCAATGGCGGCGGCAATGTCGAGAATGCCGCGACCGTAGGTCGAATCTGCCCCGACAGCACCTACGTCGAGCGCGGAATCGAGCAGAATTTGCACGATTTCCTGCCCGGTAAGATTGGGGAACGCCTGCGCCAGCAGTGCTACTGCGCCCGAAACCTGCGGTACGGAAAAGCTGGTGCCCGAAAACAGCGTTACGAATTGCTGCCCGTTGATCGTTTCCACGAATATCTGGCCATTGTCGTAAACGCAGCAGATCGCCTCGCCGCGTGCAGACAGATAGGAGGCGGACTGGCTTCCCGCGCGATTGCTGAAACTGGATATGATGCCATTCTCGTCCACCGATCCGGCGATGATGACATTGCCGCCGCCAGCCTGCAGCAGGCTGGTGGCGAAGGCTTCCGGCTCGTTCGGATCGACCGAAGGATCGGATCCGTCGCCTTCATTGCCCGCCGCTACAACCACCACCACACCGGCATTGGACGCGCGCGTCACCGCATCCAGCAGTACTTGCGTTGCGGCCCCTCCGCCCAGGCTGATATTGACCACTGCCGCACCTGAGCTGACCGCAAGATCGATACCCGCAGCGATATTGACATCGTCGAACTGGCAACCAAGCGACGGGTCCTGCGGTGTATCGGTGCCGCATGTGCCCGGATCGTCCGCCCTGATCGCCAGAATCTGCGCGTCAAAGGCGATGCCCAGTATGCCCGTGCCGTCACGCGCAGCAGCCGCGACCATCGCTACATTGGTGCCGTGATCGTCAGTCCCGTCAATCCCGCGATTGCCAACAATATCGGTGGACGCCGAGTGGATACGCCCGGCAAATTCGGGGCTGTCGGAATCGATCCCGCTGTCGATCACCGCGATGATGGAACCGTCACCCGTAATTCCGTCTTCCCAGGCAGTAATGGCGTTGTGGAATGCCGGCCCTTCAGACGTCCGATACTCCTCCGTATTGAAGCCGGTCGGAGTGGGAGTGGGAGTCGGTGTAGGCGTAGGCGTTGGTGTCGGCGTTGGGCTCGGCGTCGGGGCTGGAGCCGGTGTGCTCACAGCTCTGCTTCCGCCTCCGCCGCAAGCGGTCAGCAGGCCAAAGGCCGAAACGGCAGCAATCATCCTGACGCGAAGGGGGCAAAGAGCGTGATACGTCATAGTTCGACCTAGTAACCAGCCCCCGTTAACTATCTGGATAAGTGCAATGTTACCGGACGCGCAAGGATTTCCACGGCCGGTCAAAGCAATTCGCGCAAACTGTTGCCTTGCCGCCCCGGTCAGCCAAGGCTAGCAGCGCCAGCATTGTTCATTTTGCCGCCGTGGAGCCACAATGTCCGAAGAACTCGCAAACACCATCGAAGCAGCCTGGGAACGTCGAGACGAGGTTAATCCCGGCAGCATGGATGTGCGCGAAGCGGTCAATGCCGCGCTGGAAATGCTCGACAGCGGCAGTGCGCGCGTCGCCGAGCCTGACGGCAAAGGAGGCTGGCAGGTCAATCAATGGCTCAAGAAGGCCGTGTTGCTCTCGTTCCGCCTCAGCGAAAATCGCGTGATGGAAGGCGGTTCCGCCGGCGCGGCCGCGTTCGACAAGGTTCCCTCCAAATTCGCGGGATGGGGCGATAGCCGATTTTCCGAAGCCGGTTTCCGCGTCGTCCCCGGCGCGATTGCGCGGCGCGGCAGCTATATCGGCAAGGGCGTGGTGTTGATGCCCAGCTTCGTCAATATCGGCGCCTATGTCGATGAAGGAACCATGGTCGATACCTGGGCTTCGATCGGCAGCTGCGCCCAAATCGGCAAGAACTGCCACATCTCGGCCGGCACCGGAATCGGCGGCGTACTCGAACCGATGCAGGCCAACCCGACCATCATCGGTGACAATTGCTTTATCGGCGCGCGTTCGGAAATTGTTGAAGGCGTGATCGTGGGCGAAGGCTGCGTCGTTGCCATGGGCGTATTCATCACGCAGTCCACCAAGATCGTGAATCGCGACACGGGTGAGATCATCACCGGCCGCATTCCGCCCTACAGCGTGGTCGTGCCTGGCTCTCTCCCCGGCAAGCCGCTGCCCGATGGTAGCCCCGGCCCCTCGCTCGCCTGCGCCGTGATCGTGAAGACGGTGGACGCGCAAACGCGCTCCAAGACCGGCATCAACGATCTGCTGCGCGACTGATACCGGCCTGCACCTGGCGGAACATTCATCGCGGCTAACCGTATCCACTCTGGGACGAACACGTGCCAGGATGTTCGGGAGAGCGGCAATGGAACGCCACGGTGATGAAATTCATATCAATGAAGTCGAGGTAAGCGGCGGCTCCAAGGAAGGAGTTGGGCGCTGGGTCCTGGGCGTGGGCCTCTTGCTCGCAGTCATAGTCCTGTCGCTGATGTGGATCATCCCCGCGCTGTCGAATCAGAGCTAGGAACTCTGTCTATTCGGACTTAACCGGGGTTTCGATCGGCGGCACATCGCGCTGGCTGGCGGTATGGCGCTCCGCTTCGCGCAAGACGCGCAGGACATTGCGCGAAGCAATCATTTCAAGCTCCGCTTGCGAATAGCCGCGTCTTGCCAGTTCGATGAACAGCGCGGGATAGCCTGAGACATCTTCCATACCTTCCGGTCCGGCGGCCATCCCGTCGTAATCGCCACCGATTCCGATATGTTCGACCCCCACCACTTCGCGGATGTGATCGATATGATCGGCCATTTGCGAGACCGTCGCGACCGGCGTTTCATGGGCATCGTCCCAGGCGGCCAGCGCTTCTTTCACCTTGTCCGGCTGGCCCTGCCACAGCGCCTTGAGCCGGGCTTCCTCTGCCTGTCGCCGCGAATACCAGACGCGCTGATCTTCGCTGATATAGCCCGGCAGTGCGACCACCATCACCACGCCGCCATTCTGCTTGAGCCGCGCAAGCACGCTGTCAGGCACATTGCGTGCATGACCGTTGATCGCGCGCGCGCCGGAATGGCTGAAGATCACCGGCGCCCGCGCCACATCGAGCGCGTCGTGCATGGTCTCTTCACTGACATGGCTGAGATCGACCAGCATGCCGAGCCGGTTCATCTCACGCACCACATCCTTGCCGAAATCGGTCAACCCGCCATGCTGCGGCGTGTCGGTCGCGCTGTCGGCCCAGTCCATCTTCTTTGAGTGCGTCAGCGTCATATAGCGCACACCGAGGGCATGGAACTGGCGCAGCACGGCGAGGCTGTTGGAGATGGCGTAGCCGCCCTCCATGCCGAGCATGGACGCAATCCGCCCCTCCGAAACCGCAGCTTCCACCTCATCCGCCGTGCGCGCGAAGGCAAGGTCGTTGGGATAGCGGCCGATCAGGCGCTTCATCACGTCGATCTGCTCCAACACCGCAACGGTGGCTTCCGCATCGGGCAGGCCGGCCGAGACATAAACGGACCAGAACTGGGCCCCTACGTGCCCCTGCCGCAGGCGCGGGATATCGGTATGCATTCCGCCTTCGCTCCAGCCGTTGGGAGGCGCGTCAGCGGTATTGGTGAAGTCAAAATCCGCAATCATGTTGCGATAGCGGTCGCGCAACTGCTCGGGCACGTCATTATGTCCGTCGAACACGGGGGCGGCCTCCAGCGCAGCTTTTGCCACATCTTCAGGCGCTTGCTGTGCCATGGCGGGTGCGGCAACCAGACCCATTGCGAGCAGGCAGGCAAGATATTTCATCGGTGGTGTCTCCGCGAATTGCACCTATGCTGATCGCCACTCTAGTGGTGCAGTGCAAGGGGACAAGCGATTACGGCACAGGATTTCATCGATCGGCTTGGCCTCGCCCCGCATCCCGAGGGCGGGTGGTATCGCGAGACATGGCGCGGGCCGGATAATGGTAGCGGGCGGTCTGTCGGCACCGCGATCCTGTTCCTGCTGGAAAGCGGCCAGCGATCGCATTGGCACCGGGTCGATGCGCATGAGCTGTGGCTGTGGCAGGCAGGCGATCCGCTCGCGCTTCTCACTTCCGCCCGGGACGAGGGACCGCAAACGCACGTGGTGCTGGGGCCGGACCTCGAATCGGGTCAGCGCTTTCAATGTGTCGTCAATGCGGGCGAATGGCAGGCTGCCCAGCCGATTGAGGATGGCGGCTCGCGCACTGCCGGATACACGCTGGTGTCGTGCGTGGTGACGCCGGGCTTCGACTTCGCCGGCTTCGAGCTTGCCGTGCCCGGCTGGCAGCCAGGCTAGAAAGGGTTGGCCAGCGGCGCGCATCATCGACACGCGCCGCCAGAACCGTTCAGATCAGCTGAGGTGCTTGGAAACCGCAGCAGTCATCTTGAACATCGAAATCTGGGCATTGCCGATGACGGCGCCCAGCTTGGCATCGGGATTGATCTGCCGCTTGTCCTGCGAATCCTGCAGGCCGTTGGCCTTGATGTAATCCCACACCTTGGATGTGACTTGAGCGCGGGTCATCGGACCCTTGCCAATCACATTCTCCAAATCCGACGACAGAGTCACCGGTTTTTGCAGTGCGTTGTTGCCAGCCATGATCAGTTCCTTTCCTTGTTATGGCCGTTTCTATTAGAATTCGTCATCCACCCAGTCGTCTTCGCCATCTTCCGACGGGGTGTATTGGGCGACCAGCAATGCGCTGGCGATGACATGCCCATCCAGAGCTGCCAGCAACTCGTCCCGGCTCGCCCCAGGCATCAGGGTGAGCGGCAGATCGAGTGCAAACAGCTGGAATACGAAAGTGTGTGTTTCGCCAATGGGAAGATCGGGCAGCAACCATTCGGAGTTGCCGAGCGCATTCTTCCCTGTGCGCGGGGGAACCTCGCCTTCGAGCAGCTTTCCGCGCTGCCCGGACAGGCCCCAGACAAGCCAGTGACAGCGCGCATCGCTGGTGGCATCTTCCACGATCACGGCCAGTTCCTGCGTCCCGGGAGGCGGAGCGGTCCATTCAAGCGGCGGAGCGACCGCGTCTTCTTCGTTCGCGGTAAAGCAGGGATCGAGTTCTTCCCCCGCATTGAATGCCGGGCTCGTCAGCTTGAGGCCACCCTTGCCCAGACCGCGCTCGTCACCCAACCGCACCACAGCCAGCCCCGCATTGCGCGCGGCAGGTGGAAGGGCGGCGTTGAGCCAATCGGGCACGGTATTCACGGAAAATCTCCTCCTCTAGCTGGCGCACAGTGCTAGGCGTTCAAGGGAGGCGTGGCGAGGCAGGTGGGCGGTGTTTGCACCGGTTTTCCCCGTAAACTGTGCCAAATGCGCGCCAATCGGCCACAATTTCCCCTTCGAAGAGGCGATTGGCGATTGCCCATTGTCAGTTCAGGCTGCATTCTGACACGGTTAGTTACTGGAAACGCCGCTATTTTGGGCTGGAGAGAATCACGATGAGTATGGGTCGCGCTATGCTTTCTGGAACGCTTGCTGTTGCACTTGCCGCCTGTGGCGGGGGTGGAAGCGGTAGCGGCGGCGGCGGGCCGATTGCGGGCGGCGGCGGAACACCGACACCAACCCCAACCCCTGCGCAATGTTCGCTGGCCGATCGCCAGGACTGGACGCTTTCGGTGATGAACGAGTGGTACCTCTTCCCCGACCTGCTCGATACCGGCGTCAATCCGTCGGACCACGACACGGTGCAGGACTATATCGACGCTCTCGTCAAACCGGCACGCGATCAGAACAAGGATCGCTTTTTCACCTACATCACCTCGATCGAGGAAGAGAATGCACTGATCAATTCCGGCTCCAGCGCGGGATTCGGCATTCGCCTCGGCTATGACACGGTGAACAACCGCGTATTCGTGATCGAGGCATTCGAAGATGCGCCCGGCCTCGACGCCGGGCTCGATCGCGGAACCGAATTGCTGTCGATCGGTACTAGCAGCACGAATCTGCAGACCGTATCCTCGCTGATGGCGTCTGGCGGCCCGCAAGCGGTGATCGACGCGCTCGGCCCCTCCGATCCGGGCGTGACCCGCGTGATCCAGTTCCGGACTGCGGGCGGCGTCACGAGCGAACAGAGCATCGCCAAGGCGGACTACGCTCTCGATCCGATCTCCGACCGATATGGCGTCAAGATCTTCGATGATGGTGGCAAGAAGGTCGGCTATCTCAACCTGCGGACATTCATTGTCAGCGGTGCGTCGAGCCAGCTGCGCGATGCATTCCAGCAGTTCAAGGATCAGGGCGTCACCGAGCTGATCATCGATCTGCGCTACAATGGCGGCGGGCTCGTCAGCGTAGCCGAAACCCTTGGCGACCTTCTGGGCGCGGACAAGGTCGGCCAGGTATTCAGCCACACCGTCCTGCGCGACAGCAAGTCGAGCGAGAACTCGACAGAGCTTTTCGAGAGCGAGTCCAGCGCGATCGCGCCCACCAAGATTGCCTTCATCGGCCGCGGCGGTACAGCTTCGGCCAGCGAGCTGGTCGCCAATTCGATGATCCCTTACCTCGGCGCCAACACTGCGCTGATTGGCACCAATACCTATGGCAAGCCGGTCGGCCAGTACGGGTTCGATCGCGACGCATGCGACGACCGGCTGCGTGTAATCGCCTTCAAGACCACCAATCGCGACGACCAGGGCGAATATTTTGACGGGCTCGCCAGCGTATTCCCGAATACCTGCAGCGCGGGGGACGACATTTTCACCCAGTTCGGTGACGTGAACGAAAGCTCGATCAAGGTTGCGCTCGATTTCCTTGCCGGGCGAAGCTGTACCTCAATTACAGACGCCGGGGGGCTGCGGACCACCGCCAGCGCCGGCGCACGGCAGGAACTGCTCCAGCCCGAACGGCCCAATGCCGCGCAACACCGGATACCGGGCCTGTTCTGACCGCCGCCCGTTAGGCCGGGCCCGGCGGTACGGGCGCTATTCGCGGCCGCTGTCGCCCGTGCGGAACAGGAATGCCAGGAACGCGATCGCAAGCAGGGCATCGGCTGTCAGCACGGCCTGGATTACCCAATTGCCGCCTTCGCCAAACTCGCCCGGCGCGAGAAGTGCGACCACGCCCAGCTTGCCGAGCACCCCGGCCCAGAGCACGGGGCCATAGCGCAAGGGATCTGTCGAGACCTGAAAATAGATCACGCCGAACGCAAAGATGAGCAGGCCGATGATCCGCCCATCCACAGTCGCTTCAGGCACCAGCATTCCCGCCAGCCCGACCAGGGCATTGAACAGCGCCGCAACCACGAACAGCCGCTTCCAGCCTGCCGAAACCTCACCATATCTACCCGTCATGTTCATTCATCCCCCGAATCTGGTCCCATATCCGGCTCTGAATATGGATTGCTGTCGCTATAGCCGCACCCGAACAATATCGCCTCGCCCAAAGTGAGCGTTGCGGTAAAGGGATAGGTCCTGTCACTCATCCCGTCATTGCAGGTTCCCGGTGTCACCGCCACCTGCAGCGGTTTGCCACCTAGCTCGCCGGAGAAGCCTAGCCCTCCATTGCCTGCGAACCGCGTAACCGCCACCGCATCGCCATCGATATTCTCAGGCGTGGAATAGGTCAGCACATCGCCCTGGATCGTCGCGCTCCAGAAGGGTTCTGTTCCGCTGAGACGAACCACTTCCTCCTCGCCGATTCCGTCGAACACCGGCACATCGCCGGGCTTGGGTTGCGGGCTGGAATTACAGCCGCCCAACGCCAGTGCGAGCACCAGGGCTGCCATATTCGTGAAGCGCATCGAAATCCCTCCTGCAGGAAAGTTACACATGAAACCCAGGCAATTACAAGAAGAGCGCGACGATCTTGCGACTTCGGACCGCTGACCTACTTGCCTGCCGCAATCTTCATGGCGCTGGCCACACGGCCAGCCAGGCGCTAGGGGCCATCGGACAATGAAACGATAGGACCGACATGAGTTCCGACGAAGAATACGTTTATGACGAGGAAAGCGGCGAATGGATGCCGCAATCCGAATATGACGCGAAGCAGGCCGCTGCCAGCCAGGTCGAAGTGCGCGATGCGGTCGGCAATCTCCTTTCCGACGGCGACCAGGTGACGCTGATCAAGGATCTGGAAGTCAAGGGCGCTGGCCAAACGCTGAAGCAGGGCACGCTGATCAAGTCGATCCGGCTGACCGGCGATCCGCAGGAAATCGACTGCAAATATCCCGGCATCAAGGGCCTGGTCCTGCGCGCGGAGTTTGTGAAGAAGCGCTGAGCGCGCCGGGATCACCCCTCGCCAGAATCCTGCCCCGGTGCCCTGAGTTCCCGCATCGCTTCGATGAAATTGGCATAATCGCCATAGTCGCGGTGCGACACGACCTTGCCGTCCTCGACCCGGATCATCGCGACAAAGGGCATGCTGGTGGAAACAACATTGCCGTCTGCAAAGTTCAACGTCCACGAAAGCGTGCCTTCATAGAGCGCCATGTTGCCCGAATGGATCGCACGGTCCTGGGCAAAGCTCATCTGGCTGATCGAGGCGTAACCCTTGCGGAACTTCTCCATGATTGCCGCACGCCCTTCTGTCGGCGGGTTGCCGAACAAGAGCTCGGCGGTCGGATCGGCGAAGCTCGCATCCTCTGCCAGCAGCGGCTCGAGGCCATCCCAGTCGAGCGCGATGTAATCCGCGAAATAGGCATCCGCGACGGAAGCGGTCGCCTTGCCCGCGTCGAGATAGGTCTCGCCCGGCCGGCCTTCCGCAGCCTGGGCCAGCGCGGGAATGGCAAGCGCAACTGCAGCAAGAGCGAAGCGCGCATTTCTGAAAATCGTCATGACAGGCAATCCCCCGGTCCCATGCAAAGATCTGCAACGGCACGGGTTCAAACCGCATGCAGGCGGCGCGGCAAGGCGAGTTCTGCGGACGCGCGAACCGGACCGATGAACGGCGAGAGCCCGCCCGGCCCCCGATCCGCCGCCGCGCCTATAACCGCATCGTGCCTTTCTGCGGTTCGGGCAAGCCATAGGTCGTTTCGGTCAGCCGCGCGCCCACCGCTTCCAGCGCCGCGCGCCGCTCGGCCGGTTTGACTCCGAACTGCGCCCGTTCGAACTCGGCCAACCGCTCGAACACGGGGTGCGACAGCATGCGCGAAACAAAGCCCGCCGCGCGCGGCCAGCGCTGCGCATCCACCTCATATCCGGCATATTGCGCATTGCGGAAGAAGCTCGCGATCGCAACATCCGCCAGCCCGACCTCGCCGAAGATAAACCCGTCCTGCGGCAGCTCGCCCTCGAGATAGTCGAGCACAGAGGGAATACCGACATTCAGCGCATCCTCGATCCGCGCGGCATCGCCCGGCTCGTGCCACACGATGGGGTGGACCACCTTCTGGTAGAACAGGTCCCAGATGAACACGTCGCCCATGCGCGTATCGGCGAATTCCTCCAGCCAGCGCGCCCGCGCGCGATCGGCTGGAGTGGCGGGCAGCAGCGGATGCCGATCGGGATAGGCCTCCTCGATCCAGGCGCAGATCACCGAACTGTCGGACAGCGCCAGATCGCCCTGGATCAGCACCGGGATGCGCCGCAGCGGTGAGAGCCGCGTGAACTCCTCATTGCCATAGAAGGGCGTGATCGGATCGATTTCGAACTCGATCCCCTTCAGCATCAGGCAGGCCAGCACCTTGCGGACATAGGGGCTGACATAGCTGCCCACGATCGTAACTTCGGCCGTCTCGCTCATGCCAATGGCTCCCTCTTTCCTGCGCAGCGCCTCTGGAATGTGCATATGGTGCGCGGCGAGGGATTAGGGAAGAGGAGGAGACGAGCAGAAAGGGGTGTGTAGAAAAGGCTCGCGCCAATCCTTCGTCACCCCGGACCTGATCGGGAGTCCTGCCGCCCTTCACTCGCACGATCACGAAACCAGTTCGCTAGCAGCATGGGCGAGAAGGGTTTCGACAGCGCTTCCCGGTGTAAACGAGAGGGCCTCCAGTTTCTGGCTGAGGAACAGCGACTTCGCGCCGTCAACCTCAATCGGCTTGCGCCGAATCTCAATTTTCACTAGTGCAGCCCCAAATTAACTCAGACAAGATTCGGGTTGAGGTTGCTGATGGTATTGAGTGCACGTGCGTGTGGACAGGCGATGTTTGTCGCCATTGCGGCTTTGAGCCTGAGTGCTTGCGGAGGCGGCGATAGCGGGGGGTCTCCAACCCCTACAGCCACCGCGACGCCAACGCCCACACCGACCCCGACGCCGACGCCGACGCCTTCTCCCGCAAGCCTGGAGTCGCTTGGGACGCCGCAAGAGGTCGTCCAGTTGCTGGCGCCGGGGATCAACCTTGGCAATACGCTCGATGCCGTGAATACCTGGGGCAGCCCTCCCTATTCAGAATCTCAGGAGACGGTCTGGGGCAATCCCGTGGCGAACCAGGCGATCTTCGATGGCTATGCCGCCGCCGGGTTCAAAAGCGTGCGCATCCCGGTCAGCTGGGACCAATATTCGCAGGCTGATGCCACCATCGCGCCGTTCTGGTTGGCCCGCGTCAAGGAAGTCGTCGATTATGCGCGGAACGCCGGCCTCTACGTAATCATCAACGTGCACCACGATGCGCTGACGCCCGACAATGCCAACAAGGACGCTCATACCGCCAAGCTGAAGTCATACTGGACGCAGATCGGCGACTATTTCAAGGATTACGACAACCATCTGCTGTTCGCGGGCACCAATGAAGTGCACATGCCCGATGTCTGGACAGCGCCCACGGCAGAGAACTGCGCGGTGCAGAATGGTTTCAACCAGGCTTTCGTAGACGCGGTGCGGGATACCGGCGGCAACAACGGCTCGCGCAGTTTGGTCGTGCAGCTTTACGTAACCAATATCGATTGGGGTCCGGAGCTGTGCAACCAGGACGTGTTGCCGACCGACACGATCTCCGACCGGTTGATGGTGGAAATGCACTGGTATGACCCGTTTGACTTCACCATTAACGGCGACAATTTGAACATCTGGCAGTGGGGCGCCCTCGCAACGGACCCATCAGCTGTCGAGACCTGGGCCCACGAGGCCCATTCACGCGCTGAATTTGACAAGGCGAAGACCACTTTCACCGACAAGGGTGTGCCGGTGATCATGGGCGAGTTCGGTGCTTACCCCAAAGCCTCCGGCGCGGGGAAAGGCGTGGAAACCTACACCAATTACTGGGCGCAGTATAACACCTTTGCATCGGTCGCGCGGAACATCGTTCCTATGTGGTGGGATACGGGCGCAATCATCGATCGCAATACTGGAGCGGTAAAGCAGCCCGACCTGCTCGATGCGCTCAAGAACGGCATGACGACGGATCCGCAGCCTCCGTCAACAAAAGGCGTAAACGGCAGCTAGGCCCTAAAGCGCCATTTCCGTTGCGATCAAGCGGCCGGCGCAAATGCCGGCTGCTTACGCCGGGCCATCACCCGCGGGCATATAGAGATCGCCGCCCTCGCGGTATTTCTCGGCCATCTCCTCCATGCCCTTGAGCGCGGCTTCGCGGCTCGCGGCAGCGGCTTCAGCCCCGCTCTGCATGCTGGCGATGAAGCCGTCTGCGCCCTGGTTCTGCTTCGCGGCAAAGTCTCGCACGTCTTGGCTGATCTTCATCGAGCAGAACTTGGGCCCACACATACTGCAGAAATGGGCCGTCTTGGCACCTTCAGCCGGCAAGGTCTGGTCATGATATTGCTCGGCCGTATCGGGATCGAGGCTTAGGTTGAACTGGTCGCGCCAGCGGAACTCGAAGCGCGCCTTGCTCAGCGCGTCGTCGCGCAGCTTGGCCGCCGGATGCCCCTTGGCAAGGTCCGCCGCATGGGCGGCGAGCTTGTAGGTAACCACGCCCACTTTCACATCGTCCCGATCGGGCAGGCCAAGGTGCTCCTTGGGCGTGACGTAGCAAAGCATCGCGGTGCCGTACCAGCCGATCTGCGCCGCGCCGATGCCGCTGGTGATGTGGTCGTAACCGGGCGCGATATCGGTGACGAGCGGGCCAAGCGTGTAGAAGGGCGCTTCGCCGCACACCTCCAGCTGCTTGTCCATATTCTCCTTGATCTTGTGCATGGGCACATGGCCCGGCCCCTCGATCATCACCTGCACATCCTGCTTCCAGGCGCGGTGGGTGAGCTCGCCAAGGGTGTAGAGCTCGGCGAATTGGGCCTCGTCATTGGCGTCCGCGATGGAGCCGGGGCGCAGTCCGTCGCCCAGCGAATAGGCGATGTCATAGGCCTTCATGATCTCGCTGATCTCGTCGAAGTGCTCGTAAAGGAAGCTCTCCTTGTGATGCGCGAGGCACCATTTCGCCATGATGCTGCCACCGCGGCTGACGATGCCCGTCACACGCTTGGCAGCGAGTGGGACATAGGGCAGGCGCACGCCAGCGTGGATGGTGAAATAGTCGACGCCCTGTTCGGCCTGCTCGATCAGCGTGTCGCGGAAGATCTCCCACGTCAGCTCCTCGGCAATGCCGCCAACCTTCTCCAGCGCCTGATAGATCGGCACAGTGCCGATCGGGACGGGCGAGTTGCGGATGATCCATTCGCGCGTGTCGTGGATGTTGCGGCCCGTGCTGAGGTCCATGACGGTGTCCGCGCCCCAGCGGATCGACCAGACCATCTTGTCGACTTCGGATGCGACGTCGCTCGCCACCGCGCTATTGCCGATATTGGCGTTGATCTTGACCAGGAAATTGCGCCCGATCGCCATCGGCTCGGTTTCCGGGTGGTTGATGTTGCTGGGGATGATCGCCCGGCCGCGCGCGACCTCGCTCCGCACGAATTCGGGCGTGATCTCGAGCGGGATTTCCGCGCCCCAGCTCTGCCCTTCGGGCATTTGCGCCAGCGCCGCACGGCCCAGGTTCTCGCGCTCTGCGACATATTCCATCTCGGGCGTGATGATCCCGCGTCGGGCATAGTGCATTTGGCTGACATTCGCGCCTGCTTTGGCGCGCAGCGGGCGCTTCACCACATGCGGGAACGGGGGAACGCCGCCTGAGCGATCGGGGCCGAGCTGGCCGTTATCTTCGGGCTTCACCTGCCGCGCCTCATATTCCTCGACATCGCCGCGCGCCATGATCCATTCGCGGCGCAGGGCGGGCAGGCCCGCCTGGATGTCGATGTTCGCATCCGGATCGGTATAGGGGCCGGAAGTGTCATAGACCCGCACGCTAGGCTCGTCGCCCTCGAGGTCGATCTCGCGCATGGCGACGCGGATGCCCGAACCGGTACGCGCGCCGACATGGACCTTGCGGCTGCCGCGGATCGGCCCGGTCGTCACGCCAATTTCGAACTGGGAATTGATGTCTGCCATGCGAAGTCTCTCTCTTTCAATCATGCTCGAGAGGGAACTTCCGGCTGTCCTGAGATAAACACAGGACAAACCACCCGCTCCCTCCGCCGGTTTTCTAATGGTTTGCATGTCGAAGAGCCGAAAACCGGTTCCCACTTTTCGGCGCCATGCAAACGGCCGGATCAGGTTCGACGGGTCGGACGCAGCCACGCGCCCCTCTCAGCCACAAGCTGGCTCCCCGGGGATGGCGAAGATGTAGGCGGTTGGCGAAGCGAGGGCAAGCGTAGCGGAGAGGTGATCGCCTTCAGCCCATGCCGAGTGGATCGCGTTGAGGGCCGATGCGCGTCTCATGCGACGCTTGACGAATCGATAACTCAATGGTTATTGATCGAATCAATAGCCAGAGAGTTATGGATTATGGAACTTCAATCTCATGAGATTCTCTTCAGGGCGCTCTCCGATCCGACGCGGCGCGCCCTGTTCGAACGGCTTTGCCGGGACGGCGCGCAGACCGTTCGGGCGCTCACCGATCAGGCGGGCGTTTCACAACCGGCCGTTTCCAAGCACCTCGCAGCCCTGAAGCGGGCAGGCCTGGTCAACAACCGGCATGAGGGCCGCCTGACACACTACAGCGCCCAACCCGCTGCGCTGGCGCCGCTTGCGGACTGGACGGCTCGGATGACGGAATTCTGGGAAACCCGGCTCGATGGCCTCGAAGATCTGCTGAACAGGATGGACCAGTGAAACCAGATGACAATGAAACACGCCATGTCGTTGTGGAGCGGGAGTTCTCGCATCCACCGGAGAAGGTCTGGCGCGCGCTTACCCAGCCACATCTAATCGAGGAGTGGCTGATGAAGAACGATTTCCAGCTGGCAATCGGCCATAGTTTCCATCTTCATGGCGATTGGGGCGGCGTGCTGGATTGCGAAGTCCTGGCCATCGAGCAGGGGAAAATGCTCAGCTACAGCTGGAACCTGACCCACGACGACCCCGCTTTCGATTTGAGAAGCGTCGTGACCTTTACACTCGCTCCGGTCCCGACCGGCACTCGCCTGCGGGTGGAGCAGGCGGGCTTTCGGCCCGATCAGCCCCAGGCCTATGGCGGGGCGAAGTCCGGATGGCCGCGCCTGCTGTCCAGCCTCGAACAGCTTCTCGACCGGACAGAATGACCTTGGTCATCCCGGCAGTGGTTCACCCCCGATAGCTGCACACCCACCATGGAGGATTCATTGCGCATGAACAGGTTCATACGATCGGCCCACCGCTGGCTTTCGATCGCCTTCACCGCGGCGGTCATCGCCAATTTCGTTGCCATGGCGCTGGGCGAGCCGCCGGCATGGATCGTCTATTCGCCATTGCCTCCGCTTTTCCTGCTGATGTTCAGCGGCCTCTACATGTTCGCCTTGCCGTATCTGGCGGGGACGAGAAAGCACACCGCCCAATGACGCGACGATGACCGACATGACTGACGAAGTGACACCGCCCGCCTTGATCGATGCCAGAATTGCAGCCGTCAGCGGCTGGAAAGGCGAGACTTTGGCTAGAGTGCGCACACTCATCAGGGAGGCTGACCCCGAAGTTGTGGAAGCGATCAAATGGCGCAAGCCGTCAAACCCGGCAGGCGTTCCGGTATGGGAGCACGACGGCATCATTTGCACCGCCGATGCGTTCAAGGCCTATGTGAAGGTCACCTTCGCCAAAGGCGCGATGCTCGATGATCCATGCGGTGTCTTCAATGCCGGCCTCGAGGGGAAGGCGATGCGCGCCATAAATCTTACAGAAGGTGCATCGCTGAATGAGGACGCGTTCAAGGCGATCATTCGCAGCGCGGTCGCTTTCAATTCGCGGCGCCGGGGCAACTGACTCCAGGCCGGGTGCAGGAGTTTCCGCGATCCCCTGCGCATGGGCCCAGATGTTGTTTTCGATCTTCGCTTAAAGCCCCAACTCCGTCAGGCCCGGATGATCTTGGGGGCGGATGCCCTGTTCCCAGTGAAACAGTCGCTCTCCCTCCGCGATCGGCACATCGTTGATGCTGGCGATGCGGCGCGCCATCAGCCCGTTTTCGGCAAACTCCCAATTCTCATTGCCATAGGCGCGCCACCACGATCCGGTCTCGTCGCGGAACTCATAGGCAAAGCGCACCGCAATGCGGCTGCCGGTAAAGGCCCACAATTCCTTGATCAGGCGATAGTCCCGCTCAGCCTTCCATTTGCGGGTCAGGAAGGCCTCGATCTCCGCGCGCCCCCGGAGAAAGTCGCTCCGGTTCCGCCAGCGGCTGTCGGGCGTATAGGCGAGCGCAACGCGGGCCGGATCGCGTGTGTTCCAGGCGTCCTCCGCCGCGCGGACCTTGGCGATTGCCGTCTCGCGGGTGAAGGGCGGCAGGGGCGGTCTCGTTTCGGACATGGCTGTGTTCCGTTTTGGCGGGATCAGGACAGGGGTGTAGCGAACTCGACCCGGATGCCGCCGGGAATGGAGCAGAGGAAATGGCGCGCCGACGAACCTTCGAGAATTGAGGAAGGATCGCATTCGATCTCGACATCCGGTCTGGTCGACAGGGCACCAAAAAGGTCATCGAGTGCGGCATGATCCTCAATCCTGAACGCAATGTGGTGCAGCCCGGCATTGCGATGGCGGTCGAACGGCACGAAGCCATCCATGTCCTTCACCTGCCACAAGGTGATCAGCGTAGTGCCGTCAGACACGAATTTGGCCGGATAATCGGGAACTCCTCCAATCTCGGTGAAGCCTAGCACTCCAGTGAAGAATCCGTATGTGGCATCGAGATCGGGGGTGGTCAGGCCCACGTGGTGGACACCCATTGTCTTGGCATTGGTCATGGTCGTAACTCCTGTGGTTTGGTTTCTCGGTGCAGTCTTTCCCGCCGGTCAGTCTCCACGCAGCGCTGCCAGTTCGGCGCGCAACCCGTCGCGTTCGGCGATGATCGGTTGAAGCAGAGCCTCGATCTCGGGCTCGGTGAAGCGGCGCGTGATGTGCTGCGGACAGTTCCAGTCCCAGCCGACGAGGTCAAAAATATAGGCGCGCTCGGGCAGCGCCTTGTAGCCATCGGGCATCAGCGTTGTGACAAGTCGGGCGTCCTCATCGCGCGTTACCACTCGCGCATGGGCGAGTAGCTTCAGGCGCCTGCGCCCAGCATAGTCCATCAGGAAGATCGAAACGCGCGGCTCCACCATGATGTTTGCGGTGGAGACATGCTGCCGGTTGCCGCGAAAATCGGCCATGCCGAGTTGCGTCTCGCCAATAACCTTCAGGAACCCGCGCGGACCGCCACGATGCTGGACATAGGGCCAGCCGCCCTCGGTCACGCTCGCAATGTAGAATGAATCGCGCGCAGCAATGAACTCGCGCTCTTTCTCGGTGAGTTCATCGGGCTTGCCATCGGCCCCCGCCTCCATCCGCGCATAGGCTTCGCGCGAACCATCGGCCTCCTGCAACGCGCGCATGGAGGGCGTGAACAGGGTATGGATGTAGTTGCGCGCCATAGGCTTGCCTCACCTGTCGAGCGGCTGCGGATCATCCGCGGGCCGACGAGAACTTGGACTATTTCATTTCAACTATTGTGATAATATGGCATCTTTGAACTAGATAATTTCAGATTGTGAAAGATATGGATCGCCTGCAGTGCCTTGAGATCTTCGTCAATGTTGCGCGGTCGGGTGGCTTTGCGCCTGCGGCACGCCGGCTCGGCATTTCGCCGCCCAGCGCCACGCGCGGCGTGGCCGAACTGGAAGAGCGGCTGGGCACACAATTGTTCCATCGCACCACGCGATCGGTCCGCCTGACGGATTCGGGCCGGGACTTCCTGCCGCAGGCGGAGCGAATCCTTGCCGATCTCGACCAGGCTGAACGATCGCTGGCAGGGCGCACAGGCGAACCGCGCGGCACTCTGTTCGTGACTGCGCCGGTCATGTTTGGACGCCTGCATGTGCTGCCGGTGATCGGAGAGATGATCGAGGCGCATGAGGATCTGGATGCGCGGCTGCTGCTGGTCGATCGCAACATACGCATTGTCGAAGAAGGCATCGACGTCGCAGTGCGGATCGGCCCATTGAAAGATTCGAGTTTGCACGCCGCGCATATTGCCGATGTGCGTCCGGTGCTGGTTGCCAGCCCATCCTATCTCGCGCGCTTCGGGACACCCAGATCGGCAGCAGATCTGGAATCACATCACCGCATTGCGACAACGGGTGCGCGGGCACAGACGCAATGGCGCGCCTTGGGGAAAGCGGCGGGTACCCCCGCACGAATGCAGCTCAACACGGTGGATTCAATTATTGCGGCTGCCGAAGCGGGGCTCGGCATTGCCAGCCTGCTATCCTATCAGGTCGACGCGGCCTTGCGGCTGGGCCGACTTGTCGAACTGGGCGGCATTGAACAAGTCGATTGGCTGCCGGTCAGCCTGCTGTTTGGTGAAGGACGCGCGCGAACGCCTGCAGTGCGGCTGTTTATCGACCTTATGCGTGAGGCCGCCCGCCGCGAAGTGGGCATGGCGCAATAGACTTGGCTCCGCACCTATAATCGCACCAATGCAACGGCAATCAGCGCCGCGCCCATCAGAGCGGAAAATGCGGCCCATCCGCGCCCTGAAGCGGTGGTAAGCATAGCCCTTGCCATTCTTGCGAAGGGCCCGGGAAAGGCGAGCATCACACACCCTTCGATAGCCATGCCGCCACCCATCACGGTTACGAGGATCGAAAGCCAGTCAGCCGGATTCCAAGGCGATGCAAGATAGATCAGCCCGCCTGTCGCGATACAGACGATCCCGGTCAGGAATCCCAGCGCGGTGTTGGTTTCCAGCCCCTCGATCAGCCTGGCCCAATAGCCCGGATTGAAGAACTCGCCGATCGAGGCTGATAGCGCGTAGAGCCCCATGAACAGGGCGATCCAGGCGGGAATGTCGTGATATTCTGCCATCAGCCGAAGCGCATCATTCCCGCGCCGGCCAGCACGACACCGGCGACAAGCGTTACTGCCGGCCACAAGCGCTGAAGCGCGGCGAGGTTCTTGAGCCAGGTCTGGAAGTAGAGGTCCGATATCGCCATGACGACCAGCGCTTCGATCATCATCAGCCCGCCCAGCACCTTCATCACGGTCGAAAGCAGGTCGTTCGCGTCCCACGGATTGAGCAGATAGATCACCGCGCCAATGAACAGTTCGACAAAGCCGCACAGCAGCTTGAGCGCAGGGGATTGGTCGATTTCCTCAACCATGGTTCGCCATGTACCGGGCTGGCGCAGCGCACCGATCGCAATGGCGATGCAGAACAGGCCCAACAGGGTCGCGCTCCATGCGACCGGATCGATTGCAGCATTCATATTCCCGGCTCTCCTCTCCAATAGTCCGGCGATCAGCCCGCTTCGGCCATCGCCTGTTTGCCCGCCCCGCTGGGACACCTGCCCGCATAATGGAACTCGGCCCCGTCTAGATCGATGTTCGGGATCTGGTCCCGCTCGGCCCAATAATCCTGATTATGCCGCCATTCGGGCTTGTCGCCGCTGCGCGGCATCTTGTCGAGCCCGCGCATCAAATAGCCGGGATTGAAATTGTCCGCTTCGATCCATGGCTGGATCTCCATCCCCTCGTCCTCGGGACGGGGCTTCACTTCAACCCGCGCGACGCCCTTGGCGTCCATATGGTTGAGCAGGCCGCAGACGAAATCACCCAGCATGTCGACGCGCAAGGTCCAGCTTGCACGGAAATAGCCCATCACCCAGGCCATATTGGGCACGCCGGTGAACATCATGCCGCGGTAGGTCACGGTATCATGCCAGTCGACCGGCTCACCATCGACAACGAATGGGATGTCGCCCATCACCGAAAGGCGAAAGCCGGTGGCGGCCACGATCAGGTCGGCCTCGATCTCTTCGCCCGAAGCGGTTCGCACGCCGTTTTCGGTGAAGCGGTCGAGAGCGTCGGTCACGACAGTGAGCTTGCCCGCTACCGCCGCGCGGAACACGTCGCCTTCGGGGCAGAAAGCCAGCCGCTGCTGCCATGGCCGGTATTTCGG
>NZ_JBNKWF010000025.1:0-44172 GCF_050299635.1 Altererythrobacter sp. | reverse complement strand
TCGAATTGCGCCGATAGCGACTTGTCGCGGGTCACCGCAGTCCAGCCATCGCCAAGCACCTTGGCCCAGGGTTTGCCCGCATTGATCATCGGTTCGATGGTGAAGAACATGCCGGGCTTCAGCTCCGGCCCCGTGCCCGCCTTGGCCGCATGGATCACTTCAGGCGCGTCGTGGAACAGGCGGCCCAGCCCGTGGCCGCAGAACTCGCGCACCACGCCATAGCGAAACTGCTTTGCGTGCGCTTCGATCGCTGCGCCGATATCGCCCAGCCGCGCGCCGGGCTTGCCCGCCGCTTCGATCCCCAGCATCAGGCATTCATAGGTCACATCGACCAGCCGTTTCGCCTTGAGCGGCGGCTCGCCGGCAAAGAACATGCGGCTGCTATCGCCGTGCCAGCCGTCAAGCAGCGGGGTCACGTCGACGTTGACGATATCGCCTTCCTTCAGCGTCTTCTCGCTGGGAATGCCGTGGCAAACCACGTGGTTGATGGAGATGCAGCAGCTATGCGCATATCCGCGATAGCCGAGCGTAGCCGGCACCGCGCCTCCATCGAGCGTCATCTGCCGCACGGCATCATCGATGCTGGCGGTTGTAACACCCGGTTTCACAAGGTTGGTGACCTCGTCGAGAATTTCGGCGGCAAGACGGCCCGCCTTGCGCATGCCTTCGAAGCCTTCTGGCCCATGCAGCTTGATGGTGCCGTCACGATAGACGGTCTGATCGCCTTCGACTGTTTGATACTGGTTCATAGGCGCCCATGTAGCGTCGAAGCCGCCAAAATGCGAGCGCTCAGCGCATCACGCTGAAAGCTGCGGCATATTCGGGCTTAACCGCAGCGAGCACGGCGGCGTCTACCGGCACGGTGATGTCGTAGCTCCCTTCGGCATAGGAACCGGCGACATAGGGATCGGCGATCAGCCCGATGCGGTTGAATGTCTTGCCGTTGGAAGAGCCGAGCAGCACTGTCAGCTCGCCCACCTTGGGGCATTCGGAGAATATCCCACTGCCCTCGCCGGCGCGATCGCCAAGACGCTTGGCGCGTTCCTTGTCGAGTGCGGCGCAATAGCGTTGCTGCACCGCCTGCATGAATGAGTCAGGCGCCACAAAGAACTCGATCGGTTTCAACTCCTGTCCTGCCTCGCGATCCCATACCAGCGACGTCGATCCGTGGTTGGGATGCGCACCGCCGGTGTAGGTGTAGATCGCAGCCGACAGGCTCAGGAAACGCGGCGTATCGGCCACCACCAGCCATTCGGTTCCTTCGGCATAGGGGTGATAGGGGAAGTCCATCTCCTTGGCGTCGGCCTGCGCTTCACGCGCTTCGGCCATGAGCTTGCTTCTGTTGGTCTCGAGCACCTTGTCGAACTTCGCCTTCAGTTCGGGAATTGCAGCGGCCTGCGCCGGATAGGCGAAATCGAAACTGTAGAGATCGGTCTTCTCGCTGACCTTGACCCCTTCCTGCGTAGACGCTGCGACCGCGGTGGCGCTGCTTTCTGCAGGAGCATCGCCGGTCACAATTGCCTTGGCGTTTGCGCCCGTTGCTTCATCGCTATCCGCAGCGGACGAACAGGCACCAACGGCAAGCATTGCAAGGCAGAGGATCATTCTGGAGGGCAAGGTCATTCTCCTGGTGACATGCCGCCGGGCGCGGCTATTGGGATATCTATGACTGACCTGACCGATCTGATCCAGCCCGATCGCGGGCAAGACGCGACCACTATCCACCTGATCGACCGCGACGGGTTCGAAAGCTGGGCAAAGGCGCTTTCCAATGGGCAACGCGCAGCGCTGGCCGCTCAGAAGTTTGAAGGTGGCGGCTACCAGATCGGTATCGTGCCCGATGGCGATGGCTGGTTTGCGGTAGGCGGCGTGGCCGATCCGGACGAACTATCGAGCTGGTGTCTCGCCAAGCTGGCCGAAGAACTGCCCGAAGGCACCTATCGCCTGGCCAAGGGCGATGCCGGTGCTGCGATGTATGGCTGGATGACCGCGCAATATCGCTTCGACCGCTATCGCAAGGACGACAAGCCTGCCGGTCCGCGCGTGTTGCTGACCAAGCAGGTCAAGCAGATAGAGCCGATGCTGCAGGAAGCCAGCGCAGACTGCCTGGTGCGCGATCTGGTCAACACTCCTGCCGAGGACATGGGACCGGCGGCAATCGAAGCGGAGTGCGAGAAGCTGGCCAAGGAATTCGGCGCCAAGCTGAAGGTGAGCAAGGGCGACACGCTGGAGAAGGACTATCCCATGGTCCATGCGGTCGGCCGCGCTGCCGCGCGGACACATGCGCCGCGCCTGATTCATCTGGTCTGGGGTAAGGAGAAAGACCCCGTAATCGCCGTGGTCGGCAAGGGCGTGGCGTTCGATTCTGGCGGGCTCGACATCAAACCGGCCAGCGGAATGCTGCTGATGAAGAAGGACATGGGCGGCGCGGCCCATGCCATTGCGCTTGCCCGGCTGGTAATGCAGGCCGGCCTGCCGGTACGCCTGCACCTGCTGGTCCCGGCGGTCGAGAATGCGATCGCGGGCAATGCCTTCCGCCCCGGAGATGTCATTTCCTCTCGCAAGGGCCTGACGGTCGAGATCGGCAATACCGATGCCGAAGGGCGGCTGGTTCTGGGCGATGCGCTTGCCCGTGCGAGCGAGGAAGACCCGGAGTTCATCGTGGATTTCGCGACGCTCACCGGCGCGGCACGGGTCGCACTGGGGCCGGACCTGCCCGCTCTCATGACCCGGCGGGACGAAACCGCGCAGGACCTGATCGATGCTGGCCATGCGCATGACGACGAAGTCTGGCGGATGCCCTTGCCCGCCGCTTACGAGGAATGGCTCAAGTCCGATATCGCCGACACGAACAACACGCATAGTAACGGATTTGCGGGCGCAAGCGTGGCCGGTCTGTTCCTCGACAAGTTCGTCGGAGAGGACATCGACTGGGCCCATTTTGACACTTTCGCATGGCGCCCGGCACCCAAGCCAGGGCGGTCGAAAGGTGGCGCGGCCTATGGCCTGCGAGCAGCCTTCCACATGTTACGCGCGCGTTACGCTGGAAAATAAGACACCAGCGGCTAACTTGCCCGAAAGCGTTGCGGCGTATAAGCGCCCGCGAATCCAGTGCGGGCTCACCCGCACCAGCAAGGGGAAGCCGCCGAAGTGACCGGCAGTGCGACATATCAGGTTCCAGAAGGCCCGCTGTGCCTTGCGGGCCCGATCGCGCGTCCGGAGCCCGGCGCTCTGCCGCTGCGCGGGGACCTGGCGCATATCGCGCTGGCGGGCACACACCTGGCCGCTCATTATGTCGTGCCGGACATCCGGTCTGTCGGCGATGCCGCGGCGCCGCTTCTCCTCATGCCGCGCGATGACAGCGAGACTGTGACCACGCTGGACGCCGGAACCGAGCTTGAGGTGCTGGACATCGCCGGTGATTGGGTCTGGGGCTGCCTCGGCCCAAAAGGACCGGCGGGATACCTCAAATCCGATTGCCTCGCGCCCGTATCTGACCGATAGGCCCCGCATGACTATACGCGTCTTCATCGATGGTGCCGCGGGCACCACCGGGATCGAAATCCATGATCGGCTCGCCAGCCGCAATGAGTTCGAACTGATCGTGCTGGGCAATGCCGAGCGCAAGAGCGAAACTGCGCGGCGCGACGCGCTCCACACAGCCGATATCGCCATCCTGTGCCTGCCTGACGATGCCGCGCGCGAAGCGGTGGCGCTGGCCGAAGGATCCGACACGCGGATCATCGATGCCTCGTCGGCGCACCGCGTAGCCGATGGCTGGACCTATGGCTTTCCCGAACTGGTCGGGCGAGATGCGGTTGCGAATGCGGCGCGCGTTTCCAATCCCGGCTGCTACCCGACCGGCTTCCTGGCTCTGGTTGCCCCGCTGGTCCGCGCCGGCTTGCTCCCCGCAGACTGGCCTTACACATTCAATGCCGTTTCGGGCTATTCGGGGGGCGGCAAGGCGCTGATCGAACGGTTCGAAGCCAGCCCTGAAATCGCCTTCCGGGCCTATGGCCTTGGCATGGGGCACAAGCACCTTCCCGAAATGCAGAAATATGCCGGGCTGGTCCACGCCCCCGTCTTTTCGCCCAGCGTGATCCCGGCAATGCGCGGGATGGTGGGCGATGTCCCTTTGCCGCTGCAGGCCATGGGAGCGAAATCGAATCCGGCCGAACTGCAGGGCTGCCTCGCCGCCGCCTATGAGGACACGCCCTTCATCACCGTCCATCCATTGGCCGATGCCCCGACCGAGCTCTTGCTTGAACGGGATGCGCAGCCATGGGACGGGCTGGAGTTGTGGGTCTTTGCCGATAATGATGCGAGCCAGGTCCGGCTTGTCGCGCGGCTCGACAATCTGGGAAAAGGCGCCAGCGGCGCGGCGGTCCAAAGCCTCAATCTGATGTGCGGCTTGCCTGAAACCGCAGGCCTCAGGC
This sequence comes from Altererythrobacter sp., assembly GCF_050299635.1. Lineage (NCBI taxonomy): Bacteria > Pseudomonadati > Pseudomonadota > Alphaproteobacteria > Sphingomonadales > Erythrobacteraceae > Altererythrobacter > Altererythrobacter sp. The sequence goes on along the minus strand of NZ_JBNKWF010000025.1, from coordinate 39,736 downwards.
TCGCCTGACTTCGAACCATTGCCTAAATTTTAAGCACTGGCAGTCCGTCTATTAGGCAGACGATCTGCCCGCGATCATTTCTTGCCCTGGCAGGCTTGCTTGCGAAACGCCTTTTCGTGCAAGGGCACTTCCTCTATCAGATCGTTTTCCACGCCTTGGCACGATTCTTGGATAAGAATTTGGAGCAAGAATCCGCCAGGGATTTGGTTCAGCCCACCGGCTTTGCCCCTAGTGAAACGCGCGAGGGGACAAGGCCGGTTCAACGTGCCGGGGGCCGTTAAGACGTGAAAAAGATCGAAGCGATCATCAAACCGTTCAAGCTCGACGAAGTGAAGGAAGCGCTGCATGAAATCGGCGTGTCGGGCATCACCGTGACGGAAGCCAAGGGTTTCGGTCGCCAGAAGGGCCATACCGAGCTCTATCGCGGCGCCGAATATGTCGTCGACTTCCTGCCCAAGGTGAAACTGGAAGTGGTGGTGAGCGATGCGATCGCCGAGCGTGTGGTCGAAGCGATCGCCGCCGCGGCACAGACCGGCCGCATTGGCGACGGCAAGATCTTCGTATCCACCATCGACAGCGCCCTGCGCATCCGCACGGGCGAAAAAGACGACGACGCAGTTTAACTGGGTGGTCCCGAACCGCACAGGCAAAGGGCCACAATCTTCTCAACCCTGCCCGAAAACGACGGGCGAATACAAAAAAGACTAGCTGGAGGCTGACTAATAATGAGCAAGGCGAAAGACGTCCTGAAACTGATCAAGGACAATGAGATCGAGTGGGTCGACCTCCGCTTTACCGACCCCAAGGGCAAGTGGCAGCACCTCACCATGTGCGCCGGCGTCATGGGCGAGGACGAGTTCGAAGACGGCCTGATGTTTGACGGCTCCTCGATCGCGGGCTGGAAGACGATCAACGAATCCGACATGATCCTGAAGCCCGATCTCGACGCGACCTGGATCGATCCGTTCAGCGCGACCCCGATGCTGATCGTGAATTGCGATATCGTGGAGCCTTCGACCGGCGACCTCTACAGCCGCGACCCGCGCTCGACTGCGAAGCGCGCCGAGGCCTTCCTGAAGAGCACCGGCATCGGCGACACAGTGTTCGTCGGCCCGGAAGCCGAGTTCTTCATGTTCGACGACGTCCGCTTCGAAGACGGCTATGCCGGATCGGGCTTCGCCGTGGACGATATCGAACTGCCGACCAACAGCGGCAAGGAATATGACGCCGGCAACATGGCGCACCGTCCGCGCGCCAAGGGCGGCTATTTCCCCGTCGCTCCGGTCGATAGCTGCATGGATATCCGCGGCGAAATGGTTGCGACCATGCTCGAAATGGGCCTGCCTTGCGACAAGCATCACCACGAAGTTGCCGCTGCTCAGCACGAACTGGGCCTGACCTTCGGCACGCTGGTGGAAACTGCCGACCGGATGCAGGTTTACAAATATGTCGTGCACCAGGTCGCCCATGCCTATGGCAAGACCGCGACCTTCATGCCCAAGCCGATCAAGGAAGATAACGGTTCCGGCATGCACACTCACATGTCGATCTGGGCCGATGGCAAGCCGACCTTCGCAGGCAATGAATATGCCGGCCTGTCGGAAAACTGCCTCTATTACATCGGCGGCGTGATCAAGCATGCCAAGGCGCTGAATGCCTTCACCAACCCGACCACCAACAGCTACAAGCGCCTGGTGCCGGGCTTCGAAGCCCCCGTGCTGCTGGCCTATTCGGCCCGCAACCGTTCGGCTTCGTGCCGCATCCCTTATGGTGCGGGCGACAAGGCGAAGCGCGTCGAGTTCCGCTTCCCCGATGCGATGGCCAACCCCTATCTCGCCTATTCGGCGCTGCTGATGGCGGGCCTCGACGGGATCCAGAACAAGATCCATCCGGGCGAAGCCATGGACAAGAACCTCTACGACCTGCCGCCGGCAGAGCTGGCCGAGGTTCCGACCGTCTGCGGCTCGCTGCGCGAAGCTCTCGAAGCGCTCGAAGCCGATCACGAGTTCCTGCTCAAGGGCGACGTGTTCTCGAAAGACCAGCTCGATGCCTATGCCGAACTCAAGTGGGAGGAAGTCCTCCGCACGGAGACGACCCCCTGCCCGGTCGAGTTCGACATGTATTACAGCATGTAATTTGATTGCGGCCCTCGGGCCGCAATCACGCCCTCAAGCAGCAAAGCGACAGGGCAACAAGATAGGGCCGCTCGGGAAACCGGGCGGCCTTCTTCGTATGTATGTCAGCTAACGACCCAATTGCGGACGTTGCAGGTCAACCCGGCCAGGAGTTATTGCGTCCGGATGCGCGACCTCCCCACATTCGATTTTTCCGTTGATGGCGCCCAACTATTCAAGGGCGCTCTAATGCCGTGCCTCGCCAACTTAGAGGCGGCGGTGGCAAACCTGCCGACCGACGAAGCTGGTGTCCGCATTAGCGGTGTTGATGCGCTGCGACCTCTGCTTGCTGCTGAAGGTTGCATTGGGTCAGTCGCCGCTTCAGTTCTGGGCATCCGAGCGAAGGCGGTGCGAGCAATCCTTTTCAATAAGTCACCGGAAACCAACTGGTCCCTTGCATGGCATCAGGACCGGACCATCTGTGTGAAGGAAAAGCGCGATGTGATGGGGTTCGGTCCGTGGACAGTGAAAAGCGGGTTGCTGCATGTCGCACCTCCATTCGACTTGCTTGGTCGCATGGTAACCTTGCGCGCCCACTTGGACGATGTGCCTGCTAGCAACGCGCCGCTGCTTATTGCTCCTGGCTCGCACAAACGTGGGCGAATATCGGTCGGCGAAGTTGATCAAGTGGTGCAAAACTGTGGCACCAAAGCGTGTTTAGCGGAAGCGGGGGACATCTGGCTCTATGCTACCCCGATCCTGCACGCGTCTGAGGCTGCAACTAAGCCAAGGGCTAGGCGCGTGTTGCAGGTAGATTTTGCTGCAGAACCGCTTCCCGATGGATTGGAGTGGCTGGGCGTCTAACGTCCGCTTTCCACCCCAATTTCAGCCGGTCGGCAATCGATCCATTAGCGGACATGGGGCGCAACTTCGAATAGATACGCAAGTTGTGCTTGGCCGTCCCAGTCCAAAGGAATAACCATCATCTTTCCTGACCATGCTGGCAGACGCGACGACCATCCCCGCCGATACTGCCGAAGCGACTCCAAGATTGTAAGAGGCGCACCACTTGCCGCCGGATCATCATCGAAGCCAGGCTCCCATTGGCAGCAGGGACAAATCCCGGTGCCGATTATTCCGCTTCGCTCATCATATGAGCTACCGTCAAAGTAGCCGGGAAAGCCGCAACAAGGGCATAGGAAGTTACCATCTTCGTCGCGTATGTTGTATTGACGAGCATCCTGCATGGGCTGGATTGATATCGAATGGAATGTCCGCTTTCCACCCACGTTCGGACATTACCCGCTTCCCCTAAAACCGCCACAGCCCGGCTACCTTACGTTCGTCTGCGCGGCAAGGCGGACCCGGAATCCATTTTCCTACTCGTCAAAGATCTGCCTAATTCCCCGGCCTCCCTTCCCCCAAAGCGAGGCCATCTCCCATGCAACGCAAAGCGATTTTCGACACCGTCCGCCAGATGATCGGGCGCGGGTTCAGCCAATCCGAAGTCGACACGCTCAACCGCGCGATCGACGCAGCCGAAAATTGCGATCAGGACAGTGTTCCATGTGTTCCATCGAGTAGGATTCCGCTGCGAGTTTCGCCCGTCGGTATCGCCCTGATCAAGCGCTTCGAAGGCTGCGCGCGGCTGCGACCGGACGGATTGATCGAAGCCTATCCTGATCCCGCAACGGGCAGCGAGCCCTGGACTATTGGCTGGGGCGCGACCGGGCCAGATATTCGCAAGGGCACAATGTGGACGCAGGAGGAATGCGACGCACGGCTTGAGCGGGATCTGGTTCGATACGCCGATGATGTCGCAAGGGCGATCAATGGCGCTCCCACCTCTCAAGCTCAGTTCGATGCACTAGTGAGCTTCCACTACAATACAGGGGCGATTGCGCGCGCCACGCTGACCCGCAAGCATGTCGCGGGCGATCATGCGGGTGCGACGGCGGAGTTCCTGCGCTGGAACAAGGCGAGCGGACGCGTGCTCAAAGGCCTGACCCGCCGCAGGCAAGCCGAAGCGCAGCTCTATGCCAGCACTCAGTAATCGCGGCGAACCTGCACGGTCACGGAATTGCGCCCGATGGTCGAAACCGAACCGAGCAGGGCCAGCCAACTTGTAATGCGGAATTCAAGTTCTGTTGCGCTGTAACCGCGCCCGTCGGTGACCAGTTCGACATAGAATTTGCGCCCGACATTCTTGCCCAGCGCAACGCCTGTCGCGCGGCCCAGCGCCGGATCGGCCTCCACGATCCGCAAGCGATCAAGACCGATGGCACTGCGCAGCTGGTTGATCGGGTCCATGCCCGATCCGCCCCTGAGGCTGGCGAGCGCGCTGCCCAATTGCAGGGCATCGGTCGCGGAAAGCGAGGTGATCGAACCGCCGAACAGCAGCCGCGAAAGGATTTCCTCTTCCGGCAGGGCGGGCTCGGAGGAGAAGGTGATTTGCGGTTCAAGCGCATTCCCGGTGACGCTGACGCTCACAGTCAGGCTGTCCTTGGTCGTCTCGGCCAGTATGTCGAGCTGCGGATCGATCGGGACATTCTCGTCGAAATCGATCTTTCCGCGAGTCAGGTCGAAACGGGTTCCGGCGAATGTGTAGTCCCCGCGCACAACTTCTGCCGAGCCGCCCATCCGCGGGTCGTCGGTCGTGCCGCGCAAAATGATATCGCCGCGCCATTCGCTGTTGAGCCCCATCCCGTCGACATCGATACCGCGCCTCGCCCGCGCATCGATGAGATAGCGCCAGCTACCCGTGCGTCGCGATACAGGCGCGATGTCGGCCGGAAGGTTGATCTCGCGCGTCGCGATATCGGGCAGGCTCGCCGCCTCCGCCGCGCTGCCCAGCGTCCAGCGTGCCTGGTTAACTTGCAGCCGCCCGGCGATGGTTCCGCCCACGCCGTTCGAAACGATCCGCAGTGGACCGGTTACCGTCGCAGAAAGACCGTTGGCCTCGATCAGCCTCGCATTGCTGGCCGCAGCGCGCAGATCCAGCCCGGGCCCACTGCCCGCCTCGATCCCCGAAAGATCGATCGTCCCGCTGCCGCGAACCTTGCCATCATTGGGTGCAGTGCCTTCAAAGCTCTGCAACCTGAGCAGCGAGCCGTCGAAATTCCCCCGCACGGTAATTTCGCGCAGATCGGTGCCGGAGAGCGAGCTTTGCAAACGCAGGCTCTCACTCGCAACGGACCCGCGCACGCGCGGTTCGAGCAAGGTTCCGCGCACATCCGCGGCCAACTCCACAGGCCCGGTCAGATCGAATGTCTCGATCGCGAGCAGCCGCCACAAGGCGTCCGCTCCGCCCTGGTAACGCAGCTGAGCGAACAGCGTGCCAGCTTGCAAACGATCGACCAGAGTGCCGTGCTCCGGCAGGCCGGTAATGCTTGCCTGGATACGCCCCAGCCGCGTCCCCTCGTCATCCAGTATGGCCCGCGCCTGCATCCGGTTCTGGCCCAGATCCGCCACCAGCGAGAGATCGAGCGGACGCGAAGTGAGGACCAGCCCAGACCGGCTGAGGCCATCCACCTTCAGTCGCGCCGAACCGGAGGGAGGAACGCCCGCTGCGTCCCGATATTCGATCGTGCCGGAAGCGGTGCCGCCAAGCCCAAGGTCCGCCCCGCCGACATCAAGCAACGAGAGCGGCATCGAGACAAGGCCAAGATCGAGGGCTGTCGCCCCGCCTCCGAACCTGCCCTCTGCCACCGCGCGACCTCGGCCATAGCGAATCTGCGAGCGCGAAAGCTGCCAGCCGCCATCCTCTTGCCGGGTCAGAACCGCACGGCGCGGCATCCTGATCCTGCGCCCGGCAAAATCGCCGCGCGCAATCAGCGCCATCCGGTCGCGGGCGAAGTCGCCGTCGAGCTGCAGGTTGAAGCGGCTGCCGCGCTGCCCGGCGATACGCGCAGAAATGTTGCCCTGCCCGTCGACCACATTCGCTTGAGCAGCCATCCGCCCCACGAACAGCCTGCCGTAACTGAGCCCTTCGGCGTCAAGCGTCCCTTCGATCCGGCTCGCGCCATCGTTCAAAAGCCCGGTCAGGTCGATATCGGCGCGCCCGAGCGCGATCCGTGTCTCGCCACCAAACGCGGCGTTGCGCGCAGCGAGATTGACGCCAAATCCCTGCCCGCCGTCCTGCGGCAGCAGAGCAATCGTACCGTCGAGCCCGCCGCCCTTCAGCGCGAGCGTGCCGCGCGCGGCTCCGTCGGCAAGTGTCAGCTGGCCGGAAATATCCGTCTTCCAGACCTGCAGCCGTTCGACCGCGAGTGCAGTCGGCCCCTGTTCAGGAGAGACGAGGCCCAGCACGCCCTCGAACGGCCCGAGCATCGACCCGCCTTCGGTTTCGATGCGGAAGCCCTGGTCGCTCGGGCTCAGCGCCACACGCACATCGGAAAGCCCCGCCGATGGCATGGGATCGGCGAAAACCAGCACCGCCCTGGGGCCCGTATCGTCGATCTCCGCCTCGGCGGTGAACTGGCCATATTGCGTATGCCTCCCTTCGCCGGAAAGCATCGTGCGCCCTTCGCTGACCTTGCCATCGAGCGTGAGCGTGAGCTTTTCAGCCTCGAGCGAAAACGCCTTGAAAGCGAGCGGCGAGCTTCCTCCCGCATCCACCCCGCCCTTGAACGCGATCTGCGGCCCGGCGAGATTGGCCAGCGTCGCATTGCTGACCTTGCCCACTCGGCCCGCGACATCGGCATGCAGCGTCCACGCCGTGCCCTGCCCCAGCTTGAACAGGATCTTCGCATTGGCATCGGCAGTGCCGATATTCTCCAGTGTGAGCGCACGGGCATTGACGGGTCCGGCCAGCGCATAGGCGCCATTCTCCGTGTCTCCGCGAAGCGCAAGGCGCGCAGAGAGACCGGGGAAAGTGAGCCGCAAATCGTCCGAAATGAGGCGCGACCCGCTATAGGTCAGGCGGCCTTCCAGCCTGCCATTCACCAGCTGCGGATCGATCCAGTCATTGCCCGTATCGACGCGCGCGCTGCGCATCTGCAAGGGAATGCTCCATTGCGATCCGTCGAAACTGGCGGTGCTGCGCTGTGTCAGATCGGCGGCGCGTATGTCGCCCGAAGCCAGCTCTGCAATTTCAATCTCATGATCTATCGCAAGATCGCGGAACTTCCCGTCGAGCGTCACATTGGCATGCGCGCCATTGAGTACGAAATCCTTCCCGAACAGTGCGGGGTCGGTAAGCCGCAAGGAGAGCCCGAAATCGTCGAAGCGGTTGTCCGCAAGGTCGATCGCGCCCATGCCCCCGCCCGCAAGCGACGCCCCCACGAAGCGCAGCTTTCCATCGAGCGTGCTGTTCTCAAGCCTACCCTCGGCAGAAATCGAGAGCTTGCCGCCCAGCGCGCGACCAGCGGCGCCGCCAAGTGCATCGAATGCGGCGACCTGGCCCAACAAGCCATAGGTCCCGGCGCGGTTTGTGACTTTGAACGATGCGAAGCGACGCCCGTCGCGCTGCACCAGCGCCCCGCCATTCCAATCCTTCCAGGTCCCGTCCCCTTCGACCCGCGCCGCATAGCCCGCGCTCGCGCCGGTCAGCCCTGCGATCACGCCGCCAGCGGGCGCGCGATAATCGAGCGCCATGTCGAACCGGTCGCCATCGGGTTCCGCGTCAATCAACAGCGCGAGCTTGTCTTCCCGCCCGAACTTGCCATCGGCCTTGAGCAGGACGCGCCCTTTCCGCACATCGGCGCGCGCGACCAGGTCAGCGCGCTGCGCATCGTCACCCACAATGCCAGGAGCGAGAGTGAGGTTCTCGATCTCGAAACGATCAACCCTGATGTCGAAATCGGGCAGGATCGGCGCATCGGGATCGCCGGGCAAAAGCTCGGGTATCCGGCTGAGCGTTCCGCGCCGCGCAACCAGCTCGCGCACATCAAGCCCCGCAGTCAACCAATGCAGCGGGCGCCAATCCAGACTCACCTCGGGCACGGTAAGGAATGGCCCCTTGGGATCGAGCAGCACGACGTCGTGCAGCACAGCCTTGCTGTAGATGTCTCCCTCGATCCGCCCGACCGTGAAACGCAGGCCCGATGCAGGAGCCACCTGCGCGATCTGATCGGCAATGAGACGCTTGCCAAAGGGACTATTGATGAAGACGAAGGCAAGCAGGAGTGGAGCGATGATTAGCGCCAATGCCCAGCCGATCCGCTTGGCCCAGCGCCGCTTGCGGCCGCTCGAGGCCGGCTCGGGCGCTTCCTGCTCCACAGTGTCGATGGCTTCTTCTTCCGCCATCAGAAGGTCTGCCCCAGGCCGACATAGACCACCACGCGGCTATCGAACAGCGGGTTACGATTAAGCGGCACGCCCACATCGACCCGGATCGGGCCGAAGCTGGTGTTGTAGCGCAGGCCCAATCCCGCGCCCCAATTGACGAAGCGGAAATCGGGCGTGGTCTTGAGCGATACCGTGCCCATATCGATGAATGGAACCAGCGAAACTGCCCCGTCCATCAGACCGGTATCTATGCGCGCCTCAAGCGAGAATTCGACCAGCGAGCGCCCCCCGGTCGGCTCCCCGAAATCGGTCCGGGGGCCGACTGCCTGGTAAGCATAGCCACGTACTGACCCTGCCCCGCCGGCATAGATCCGGCGCGACGGCGCGATCTGGAAGATTTCTGCACCCTGGATACTCGCGAGGCGCGTTCGCCCGGCAATGACCATGCCTTCATTCAACTGCTTGTAAATCGAGGCATCCAGCTGGTTGCGAAGATAGAATGTCTCGCTGCCTTGCGAACGCGAGACTTCCGGCGCCAGAAATGCCGTAACCCGGAAGCCTTTGGTCGGGTCAAGCAGGGAGTCGCTGGTATCGATCGTGGCGCGCCCGAACAGCGATCCGATGAGATATTCCTGACGCGGGCGCGGAATACCGCCGATCACCCGGTTGCGCTCGTCGGTGAAGAGAACCTCCGCCCCGACCGACCAGCTGAAGGGCTTCTGAAACAACAGATTTGACAACCGCTCGAATGCTCCACGCACAGCGACCGTGCGCGCATCGACCGCTTCGGTCTTCACATTGCTGGCATAGGCATCAACCGTCAGCAGCTGGTCGCGGCCGCGAAAATTATTTCGACGATAGGTAATGCCCGTAAGCTGCTCTCGCGTACCGGCGATCCCCCGGATCCTCAGCATGCCTTCAGGCGGGAAGAAGTTGCGGTCCTCCCAGCTCGCTTCCACCTTGAAACCATCTTCCGTGCCATAGCCAATCGCCCCGGCAATGCTGCGCGTCTTGGCCTTTTCCATGGTCACATCCAGCGCCACGACACCGGGCTTATCGCCTTCTGGCGGCGCGGTTTCGCGCGGAGTTACGGTGACAGACGAAACGAGCCCTGTTGCGACGATCGCACGTCGAAGATCCAGCTCCAGACTGCGTTGGTAGGTGTCGCCCATATCGAAGCGCGCGATCCGTTCCAGGTGCCTGTCTGAAAGGTATTTCGGAACGTTACTCGTCACTTCGCCAAAGGCATATTTCCCGCCCGGCTCGACCGGCATGGTCAAATCGCCTTCCGCGCGCGCGTGATCGACCAGCAGTTCAGGATCCTTGATCGCGGCAAAGGGATAGCCGCTCTCTCCCAGCGCTTCGTCGAGACCGAAGCGCCCCTGCACGATGCGGTCGCTCGACAGTGGATCTCCGCTCTCGATACCGACTGCGCCGCGCAAGGCATCATGGTCCGGTGCCGTGTCGAGCCCGCCCAGATCGATCGCCCCGAATGCATAGCGGTCGCCCGGCAGGATATCGAAGCGCACGCGCGGCGCAGGCTCGCTTCCATCGCGGCCCGGTCGCAAACCCGCTATCGAGCGGATGACCTGCGCGTTGTAATAGCCATAGATGCGTAGCAGGCGATTGAGCAAATCCTCATCGCTGCGCGCACGGGCCGCGAGTTGCGCGACATTGCCTTCGCCGCCGCCAAGCTCGCGAATGGTGGAGAAGGATCGGAAGCGGGCCAGAAACTCGTCGCGTTCGGGGAAGATGTCGCCATCCTCCGGAAATCCGATCACCAGCCTCTTGCCGACTTCGAATTCCTTGAGCGGCAGTTCCTCGGGCCCTTCAATTTCGGGCGCGTCTGCCAATGCTTCCTGTGCATCTCGGTCGCGCTCGATCCGCTCGGGTTCGGCTATCTGAAGATCGTCGGGCCAATCGAGCGTGATCGCCGGTGTGTCTGTTAGCGGAGAATCCGGCTGGAGGTCGGACTGCACCTGCCCGCCATCGCCCCCTTGAGCTGTCTGCGCTCTATCGGCGGCCCAATCGTCAGGATTTTCGACAGCCGAATCCGGAATCAGTTCTTCAAGTCGCTGCGGCGGGTCGCCTTGCTGGCCAGTGCTTTCTTGCGCTGCGAGCGCAAGCGATTGTGCGGCGAAAAGCCCGGTCAGCGTCAGTCCGGCAATAAGACGGGGAATGCGGCTAGCTCGTCTCGAATTGGGATTGCTGCCCATCCTTGTGCGCGCCGACGAGCGGCAATTCACGTCGCTTGGTGGCCTCGGCGATAAGCCCGTCCTGCTCGTCACTGGACATCCGCACCCAGCCATCGCGCGTGAGCTTCTCCAGCGGCCGATAACGCACCTTGTACTGCATCCGGGGCGACCCCTCGACCCAGTAACCAAGATAGACATAGGGAAGACCCTCTGCGGCGGATCGGCGGATATGGTCAAGGATGATATAGTTGCCAAGCCCCGAGCGCTCGGCGTGTTCCGGATCGTAGAAACTGTAGATCATCGACAGCCCGTCACCCTGGCGGTCGGTCAGGCATGCGCCGACCAAACGGCCCGGCTCGCCAGTCTCGGTGGGCTCGCGATACTCAATCACCATGCTCGACACGGGTGTATGCTCGACCATGTCGGCATAATCCATCTCGTCCATCGTCGCCATTCCGCCATCGGGGTGACGCACGCCGAGATATTTCAGCAGCAGTTCGAACTGCTCCTCGGTCGCCCAGGGGCGGCATTCGGTCGCGATCAGGTCGCTGTTGACCTTGAGATTGCGGCGCTGCGTAGAAGACGGCCTGAAATCGCCGGTCGCCACGCGAACCGAAACACAAGCCTGGCAATCGAGACAGCTGGGCCGGTAGGCGACCGTCTGGCTACGGCGAAATCCGATGCGGCCAAGCGCTTCGTTGAGCTGATCGGCATGCGCGCCTTTCAGCTCGGTAAACACCTTACGCTCGCTGCGCCCAGGCAGATATGGGCACGGCGCAGGGCTCGTTACGAAGAAGCGTGGGAAGCGTATCGGGGCCGTCACGGGTCTGAGCTGGTCCTTTCGCAGCGGGAATCGGGCAAGTGCGCGTTAAGGCAATGTTATGCCTTTTTGAGACCGGCGGTAAAAGACCCTTAACCATGAAACATGGTAAATATTGGATTACTTTGCACATTTGGACGGCGAGCGAGCGCCCGTGCGCGATCAGTTGAGCTCGACCGGGTTCACACGATAACCCTTGTCCTCGAGCGACTTAACCAATGCATCGAGCTGTTCCCGATCGCGTGCTTCACACTCGATATCGGTTATCAGCCCCTTGGCCGGCAGCGAGGTAAAAATGCGCTGATGGTAGATTTCGATGATGTTGACGTGGTGCCGGTCGAATTCGCGCATCACCTTGAACAGGGCGCCCGGGCGATCCTGCAGAGTGATCCGCAGCCGCGCCAGCCGCCCTTGCCGCGCCAGATCGCGCAGCAGCACATTGGCGAGCAGGCGCGTGTCGATATTGCCGCCGCACAGCACCAGACCGACCTTCTTGCCAGCAAAATGTTCGGGATTCGACAGCACTGCCGCAAGGCCGGCCGCGCCTGCGCCTTCAACCACGGTCTTCTCGATCTGGAGCAATAGAGAGACCGATTTCTCCAGCGCTTCCTCTTCCACGAGCATGATGTCGTCGACCAGCTCGGAAATGATCTGCGATGTGAACCGTCCCGGCGCCTTCACGGCAATGCCCTCGGCCAGCGTATCGCCGCCACATTCCATCTCGTCGCCCTTGATATGGGCATACATGGACGGGAAGAGCTGTGCCTGCACGCCCACCACCTCGATCGAGGGATTGAGCGCCTTGGCAGCAGTCGCCATGCCCGAGATGAGCCCGCCGCCACCGATGGGCGTAACCAGGCAATCGAGTTCGGGCACATCCTCCAGCATTTCGAGCGCGACCGTTCCCTGCCCCGCCGCGACCAGCGGATCGTCAAAGGGATGGACGAAGGTCAGGCCAAGCTGCTTTTCCATGCTGCGCGCATGTTCATAGGCTTCATCGAAAGTCTCGCCTTCCAGCACCACATTCCCGCCAACGCTTTCGGTCTGCATGACCTTGATCGTCGGTGTGGTGCGCGGCATCACGATCGTCACCGGAACGCCCAGTCGGCTGCCGTGGTAGGACAGCCCCTGGCTATGGTTGCCGGCCGAAGCCGCAATCACGCCGCGCTGTCTCTGCTCCTCGGTCAGGTGGAGCAGTGCGTTGAGCGCTCCGCGCTCCTTATAGGCGGCGGTGAACTGCAGGTTCTCGAATTTGAGCCAGATCTCGCACCCGGCAATGTCCGACAGCGTCTTCGAGCGCATCATCGGTGTACGCACGACGCTGCCTTCAATCCGCGCGGCTGCGGCGCGGATATCGTCGATCGTAAGCGCGTTGAGCGCTTCAGTGGAGCTGGCAAAGGCCGGTTTTGCAGTCATGGCTTGGCCCGACTAGGCGCTCGTCTTCCCTTCCGCAACGCGATTTCATTTGCAGCGGGACAATTTCACATTAACCCCGCGCAGCATGACCAATATCCAGACCCGGACATCGAGGGCTTTCGACTGGAGCCCAGCTATCTCCCGCCTCATTGCCAGAACTGTCGCGATTGCCGCTCTTGCGCTCGCCATGATCGCGCCGCCTGCCTTGGCCGACACGCTGGTGAACAACGTCCAGGGCGTGACTGTTTCCTCAGACGGCTCGATCAAGCGCTTCACCGGGCTTGTGATTGGCGAGGATGGAAAGATCCGCCAGGTTCTTGCGTCCGGCGACAAGCCTCCGCGCGATATCGATTACCAGGTGGACGGCAAGGGCCGCGTGATGCTGCCAGGCATGGTGGATTCGCATCTTCACGTGATGAACATCGGCTTCGGGGCGCTGACACTCGATCTTTCCGACACCACATCGCTTGAAGAAGCGCTCACCAGGATTGCCCGATTTGCAGCCGAAAACCCGGGGCGTCCGTGGATATTGGGCCGGGGCTGGAATCAGGAGAAGTGGGGCCTAGGCCGGTTTCCGACCGCCGCCGAACTCGACGCGGTCGTGTCGGACCGTCCGGTCTGGCTGGAACGGGTCGATGGCCATGCCGGCTGGGCCAACAGCATGGCGATCAGGCAAGCAAAATTGGGTGCAGACACGAAAGATCCTGCTGGCGGGCGGATCACCCGCAAGGCCGGATCGCGCGATCCTCAAGGCGTGTTCGTCGATGCGGCCATGCAGCTGATCGGCACGGTGGTACCCGCACCCCGTCCGGCAGACCGTGACCTCGCGTTCCGCAAGGCCCAGGCCTATCTGCTCGCGCATGGCATCACAGCGGTTGGCGACATGGGCATATCGCTGCACGACTGGCAAACCTATCGCCGGGCGGGCGACCTTGGGCAGCTCAAGGTCCGGATCATGGCCTATGCCGACAGTCTCGAGTCGATGGAACTGATCGCCGGCCCCGCACCAACACCATGGCTCTATGATGACCGGCTTCGACTGAATGGTATCAAGCTCTATCTGGATGGAGCGCTCGGTTCGCGCGGCGCATTATTGAAGACGCCCTATGCCGATGAGCCTGGCCAAACTGGCCTGGCACTACTTTCGCCGACGCAACTCAGAAACCTGATGAGCCGTGCCGCGCTCGAAAACTTCCAGGTCGCGATTCATGCCATTGGCGACCAGGCCAATGCCGAAGTCCTCAACGCCATCGATGAACTGAGCGAGAGTTACAAGGGAGACCGGCGCTGGCGCATCGAACATGCCCAGATCGTCGATCCTGCCGATATCGCCAAGTTCGGTCAGCACGGCATCATCGCCTCGATGCAACCCCTGCACCAGACATCCGACCGGTTGATGGCCGAAGCGCGGCTGGGGCCTGACCGGCTGGCAGGTGCCTATGCCTGGCGCAGCATAGCGGCGACGGGTTCGCCGCTTGCGTTCGGTTCGGACGCGCCGGTCGAACCGGCTGATGTGTTCGGCGGTCTGGCCGCAGCGATCAGCCGCACCGACGCCAATGGCGAACCTTTCGGTGGCTGGCTGCCACAGGAAGCGGTTTCGCGCGAAGCGGCGCTGGCCGCCTTTACCAGCAACGGTGCCTATGCCGGGTTCGGTGAAGGGCGTTTCGGTCGCCTGGAAGCTGGAGAGAGAGCCGACTTCATCCTGGTCGACCGCGATCCTCTGCTGGCGTCGCCGCGCGAGATGCGCATGATCGAAGTTCTCGAGACGTGGATCAACGGAGAGCGGGTCTTCACAAAGGGCAAATAGTCATTCTGGAGGCTTTGATCGTCCGGGCCTCTCGCCGGGCGACCATATCCAGTCGTTTACCGTCTCTTTACCTTGTGGCCCCAGTAATCAAGTCAGGCAATTTCGGTGTGGACATCGCCGCCCGCGATGTTATCGAGATTGCTCTGCATGGATGGGCCGGGATCGCGCTCAAAGGGAAGGCAGACTTTCCCGATCCGGAAATGCGGAGTGGTCGCAAGATAACTGGGCGGTCGCGTCACACGGAAAGATCTGCTTTCATGTCGTGGCGCATTCAGCACGGAGCGTCGCGGCAATTTTGCCACAGCGAACAAAAATGCGTTCAATTTCATGCGTTTTTGTTTGTGAGTTGAGGGTTTTAGACTTGAAGGGGCTTGTAAGGCTGGGGAAGCTCGTTTAATTACGACCCCGAATTACAAAGCCGAGATCTCATAGGAGACGAATCAATGAAGTTCCGTAAGATTGCTGCTGCCACTGCAGTAGTTTCCCTCGCCGCCTCTCCGGCAATTGCAGAAGCTGCTTTCAGCCGCACTGCTGCTCCTGTCGAAGGTGAAAGTGAAATTGGTGGCGGTTCGGGCATCCTGATCGCTATCCTGGCTGCTGCAGCCGTGATCGGCGGCATCATCATCGCTGCTGACGGTGGCGACGACGAACCCGTCAGCCCGTAAGCTGATCGGATACGAGTTTAGAAAGGGGCTCCTTCGCGGGGCCCCTTTTTTTGTCTGCTTTCCGGTCAAATGGGATGCAGGGAATGCGTGAATCTGAAAGCGGAAGAACTGCTAGCTCTCGGTCTTCGGCTGTGTAGCTTCTTCAGCTACAGCCTCGGTTCCATCAGTCTGGTCTTCCGTAGCTGTAGCCTCCTCCGCATTGTCCTTCTGCGGCGCCCCCCTTTCCTGCCAGCGCATCAGCAATAGCGATCCTTCGAACAGGATGAGCAAAGGCACGGCGAGGATAAGCTGAGATCCGGGATCAGGCGGCGTGACCACCGCGGCGACCGCCACCACTCCAACAATCACATAGCGGCGCGCGCCAGCCAGTTGCGCACGCGTAACAATGCCTGCCCGATTAAGCAGCAGGAGAAGCACCGGCAAAAGGAAGCTGATTCCGAAGGCGAGAATGAACTGCATCACCAGGCCGAGATAGTCGCCCGCCGTAGGCAGCGCCTCGATCTCGAGCCCGCCCGCACTACCTTCAAAGCCGAGGAACCAACGGAACGCCGTCGGCATTACCACGAAATAGGCCAGCGAAGCCCCGGCAGCGAACAGGATTGGCGTCGCTATCAGGAAGGGCAGGAACGCCTTCTTCTCTTTCGCATAGAGGCCCGGCGCGACAAAAGCCCAGAGCTGGTTCGCGATGATCGGGAAACTGACGAAGAACCCTGCGAACAGCGCGACCTTCAACTCCACGAAGAAGACTTCGTACAGCTTGGTGAAGATCAATTGCCCTTCACCGTCAGGAAATGCGCCTTTGAGCGGCTGGACCAGAAAACCGAGAATCGGATCGGCAAAATACAGGCACACCGCGAAACCGACCGCCAGCGCCAGCACGCAGCGAACGAGCCGGGTACGCAGCTCTACCAGATGATCGAGCAACGGCGCCTGCGTGTCATCGATATCGCTGAGCTTGAATGCCATGGCTGCGCCCTATTCCCCCGACACCGACTTGCCGAGTGGTAACTCGGGTTCGGAATCGGGCTTCGACTTATGCGGCGCGGGATCATCGGCGTCGGGATCGTGAGTCGTGGGCGCCACAGTCGCGGACCCGGCATCCGGGGCAGCGGCCGATTGTGGCTGCGGCGGCGGCCCTGTCATCAGATCACCACCATCGCTGCCCTCAGCCTCATCGACAACCTCACCGGCGGCCTCCCCTGTAGCCTCCCCGGTAGTCTCCGAAGTGCGCGCCATGATTTCCTCGTTCTGCGCCTTCCATTTCTTTTCCATTTCCTCAAGCTCGGCCTCGCGGATCATCGCGTCGATGCCGGTACGGAAATGGTTGGAGACGCGGCGCACCTTGCCGATCCAGCGGCCAGCCGTGCGCAAGGCCATAGGCATGTCCTTCGGGCCGATCGCGAGGATCGCCACAATTACGATCACCAGCAGTTCGCTGGCGCCGATATCGAACATGCCGGTTAACCTCTGAGGTCGGGAGGATCGGTGCGCGGCGCAGGCTGCGGTTCGGACGAAGCCTGATCGACGGTCGACGATTCGTTTACCCGTCCTTCGATCTGCGGAGCAGGCTTGGACGAAGTCTTGTCTTCTTCGGCCATGCCCTTCTTGAAGCTGCTGATACCCTTACCGAAATCGCCCATCATTTCGGAAATGCGCCCGCGCCCGAACAGCACGAGAATTACTAGGGCAATGATAATCAGCTGCCAGGGACCAAGGCTCATTGAAACTCTCTCAAAACTGCGACTGGGATCAATATAGGCTCACCGAAGCGCAAGCGCCAGTCAGGCGGACGAATCCGCGGAAAAATCGTACAATTCCTCTGATTCGAGTCCATCGCACTCGTCCTCGTCGTCATCTGCGCTGATCTCGTGTTCTTCGTCGGGCTGCATGGCCGCCTCAAGCGCATCGTCGACCGGATCGAGCAGGCCGGCGGCCCGCAGTTCGTCGATCCCGGGCAGGTCTCGGCGGCTGGAAAGGCCGAAATGCTCAAGGAACTCGGGGGTGGTTGCATAGATCACCGGGCGTCCGGGAACTTCGCGGCGGCCCGCCAGCTTGATCCAGCCTGCCTCCATCAGCACGTCGAGCGTACCCTTGGCGGTCTGTACCCCGCGAATCGATTCGATCTCGGCCCGGCTGACCGGCTCATGATAGGCAACGATCGCCAGCACTTCGGTGGCCGCCCGGCTGAGCCGGCGGACCTGTTCGCGCTCGCGGCGCAGCAAATGGGCGAGGTCGGGTGCCGTTTCGAAGTGCCAGCGCTTACCGCGCTCGACCAGGCAGATGCCGCGCTTGTCATACTGCCCAGCCAGCGCGCGCAATGCCTCTCGCACCACGGCATTTTCCAGCCCGCCGAGGTGCCCTGCAAGGGCCTCAACCGTCATCGGTTCTTCCGACGCAAACAGCGTAGCCTCGACCGCGCGCATGATTTCGTCTGGCTGTTCCGTCACTGCACGACTCTCCGGATACGCATGGCGCCGAATATCTCTTCCTGATCGATCTCGACCCGGCCCAGCCGCGTCAGTTCAAGCGCAGCCACGAAACTCGATGCCAGCGCCGATTTGCGTAGGCGCGGCTCCGCATGCGGCGGCAGGAAATCGCGCAAGTCCATCCAGTCGAGCGTGACACCGATCATGGCGGAGACGCGATCGAGCGCGCTCTCCAGCGTCATCACCGGACGATCCGAGACGTGGTAGATCTTGGGAGCTGTGCGCGCCTTGACCTGGCCATAGGCCTGCATCAGCGCGAAGCTGTCACATTTCCACTGGGTCTTGCGGTCGATCCGCAGGCCTTCGGGGGCGCCACGAACAAAAACATCACGCCCGATCCGGTCGCGCGCCATCAGCCGCGCTGCTGCCTCTCGCATAGCCCCCAGCCGCTGCAGACGCAGTTGCAGCCGCAGCGCCAATTCCTCGGGGCTTGGGTCTTCCTGCTCGTCCTTCGGGAGCAGCAGCGCCGATTTGAGATAGGCCAGCCACGCCGCCATCACGAGGTAATCGGCGGCCAGTTCCAGTCGCAGCGCCTCTGCGCGTTCGATATAGGTCAGGTACTGGTCGACCAGCGCCAGGATCGAGATCTGCCTCAGATCGACCTTCTGCCGCCGCGCCAGATCGAGCAGAAGGTCGAGCGGGCCTTCCCAGCCGTCAAGCTCAAGATAGAGCGCATTGTCCTCGCCCTTGTCAGTGGCGGGACCGGCCCAGCCTGCATCGTCCTCGGCTATCGGCGGCGCGTCGAACATGAGGCCGTCATCGGTCATGCTGCAACTCCCGCCAATGCCAGCAGCGCGTCTCGCTTGGCCAGCAGCTCGCCTATCTCGGCGCTCCCTCTGCGACCTTCTGTTCCGCTCAGCGCCCTTTCGAGCCGTTCGCCTGCCTTCACGGACATGGCGGGGAGTACATCGGCGATGCCTTCCATATCCACGAGCTTGCCCCAGCAATTGAGCACCACATCGCACCCCGCTGAAATGGCTCGCGCAGACCGCTCCGGGATCGTCCCGTCCAGCGCCTGCATGTCGATATCGTCTGTCAGCAACAGTCCGTCAAAACCGATGCGCGTGCGGATGATCTCCTGCACCACGAAAGGCGAAAGCGTCGCCGGATTCTCTGCATCCCAGGCGGTGAACAGCAGGTGCCCGGTCATACCGATTGGCGCATCCTTCAGCGACCGGAATGGTGCAAGGTCGATCTCGAGTTCTTCCTCGCTCGCGGTGACGCGCGGAAGGTCCTTGTGGCTATCGCACATGCTGCGTCCGTGGCCCGGCATGTGCTTGATGCAGCCAGTCACGCCGCCGCTTGCCAGACCGTCTAGAATTGCACGGCCGATTGCCGCGACCTGCTGAGGATCGCTGCCCAGCGCGCGGTCGCCGATCACATCATTGGCCCCCGGCTGGCGCACATCGAGCGGCGGGTGAAAGTCCACAGTGATGCCCATTTCGGACAGTTCCAGCGCCATGCCGTGCGCATTGGCGCGCGCCGCTTCAATCGCGCTTGCCGGAGCGAGCCGGTAAAGCACATCGAAAGCCTCGCCTGCCGGATAGGAACACCAGTGCGGCGGCTTCATCCGTTGGACGCGCCCACCCTCCTGGTCGATCGAAACAAACAGGCGATCCCGCCCGTGGATCGCACGCAAATCCTCGGTCAGGCGGAGCAATTGATCCGGATCGACGCAGTTGCGCGCAAACAGGATATAGCCCGCCGGATCGGCCTCCCTGAAGAAGGCGCGCTCATCCGCCGTAAGCTCAGGCCCGGCAATACCGAAAATGGCAGGCGTCATGTCGGAAAAACTCGCAGCAAAGCCCTGAAACGGCAAGTTCCCGCAAGGTTAACGTGGGGGAAAACGACGCATTTCCGCGCTATTCCGAGCTCTTGCGGCAGATCAGCGCTTTACCTGGCAGGCAAGGCCATCGGCCTTGAGCGCGTTGCAGAGCGCCTTTGCCGCCGTGACGTCACCGGCGACCGCCTGCAGTCGGTAAACCGTGCCGATATCGGCCTGCCCCTTCACGACCCTGTGGCGCACGCCGTTTAGGGCCGTGGTCTGCCGTGTCAGAGTGGACCAGCCTGTCTCGGCGTCCGCGCGATTGCTGTAGGCACCGACCTGGACGCCCACCCCGTCAGTCGAGACGACCTTGTCCGCAGTCGTGCGGGTGCTGATCGAAGGGCCGGGTGCCGGTTCGGGCTTTGTATCCTTGATCTTCCCGTCGCGCGTCTGCCCCTCGCCCACAGCAGGAGCTATATCGCCTGTACCGGCAAACTGCTTGCCACCTGGATCTTCAGGCTTTTCCTTATAGGGACCGGCGGGTGCCTCGATCGTGCTGCCATCGGCAACGGCGGCATCACCCATGCCCCGTTTCGACCACAGCCATATCCCACCGACCACAGCTGCAGTCAGCACCAGCAGGATCATGGCGAAACCCGCGATCTGGGCTGTATCGAACCCGCCTTCTTCCTCATACTCGTCCGATTCGAGCCAAGGCAGGCTTTCGTCCTCGCTCAGCGCGAGTTCGGCTTCCTGTTCGCTACCTTCCATGTCACTTCCCCTTGCCCGAGCGCATCAATGAAGCCCGGCGGATCACATGCTTTCTACGGCTTCCACACCTAGAACGCGTAAGCCGTTTCTAATAACTTGCCCTAACTGAAGCCCGAGAAAAAGCCTCGCACCAGTCAATTCGGCATCCTGTGCCACGATGAAGCGCTTCTGCACCTCGTCATTCCCCAGGTTCCAATAGGTGTGGAAGGCCGATGCAAGGTCGTGGAGATAGAAGGCGATCCGGTGCGGCTCGCGTGCCTGCGCGGCTGCTTCGACCTGCCGCGGGAATTGCGCAGCCAGCTTGACCAGTTCGAGTTCCTCATCGCCCAACAAGTCGAGCCGATCGGGCGAAGGGCCAAAGCCTTCATCCGCCCCCTTTCGCAAGGTCGAGCAGATCCGCGCATGGGCATATTGCACATAGAAAACCGGGTTTTCCTTGCTCGCTTCGACCACCTTGGCGAAGTCGAACTCCATCTGCGCTTCGGGCTTGCGGGTCAGCATGGTGAAACGAACCACGTCCTTGCCCACTTCGCGCACGACATCGGCCAGCGTCACGAAAGTGCCCGAACGCTTCGACATCTTGACCGGTTCGCCGCCGCGCATCAGCTGAACCATCTGGACCAGCTTGACGTCGAATGGAATCGAGCGGCCTTCACCTTCGCTGAGAGCCGCGACCGCTGCCTTGATCCGCTTGACCGTGCCGGCATGGTCCGCGCCCCAGATATCGATCAGCTCGTCTGCACTCTCGGCCTTCTGCATGTGGTAGGCGAGGTCAGCACCGAAATAGGTCCAGCTGCCGTCAGACTTCCTGATCGGCCGGTCCTGATCGTCGCCGAACTTGGTCGAGCGGAACAGCGGCAGTTCGACCGGCTCCCAATCTTCGGGCGCCTTGCCCTTGGGCGCTTCCAGCATGCCGTCGAACACCAGATCGTGCTGGCGCATCCAGGCCTCCGCCTCGTCGGGCTTGCCTGCTGCGTGGAGCGCGGCTTCGGACGAGAAAAGGTCGTGATGGATGCCGAGCAGGGCCAGATCGGCCTTGATCAGCTCCATCATCTGCTCGACTGCTTCAGCACGGAAGATCGCCAGCCATTCCTCTTCCGGTTCGTCCTTGAACCGGTCGCCCAACTCGCTGGCGAGATATTTGCCGACAGGAATCAGATAATCGCCGGGATAGAGCCCTTCGGGGATCTCGCCCACGTCTTCGCCCAGCGCTTCGCGGTAGCGCAAATGTGCCGACCGCGCGAGGACATCGACCTGGCCGCCAGCATCGTTGATATAGTATTCGCGGGTTACGGTGTGCCCGGCATATTCTAGCAGGCTAGCCAGCGCATCGCCCACCACCGCGCCGCGGCAATGGCCCATATGCATGGGGCCCGTCGGGTTGGCAGAAACATATTCCACGTTAACGCGCTTGCCAGCACCCACGTCCGAGCGGCCATAATCGTCGCCTTGCGCAGCGATGGCGGAAATCTCGTCCAGCCAGGCAGCGCGGTCGAGCCGGAGGTTGATGAAGCCTGGACCGGCAATCTCCGCACTGGCGATGGCGGGATCGGCCTCCAATCTGTCGACGATCTTGCCCGCCAGCTCGCGCGGATTGGTCTTCGCCTGCTTGGCCAGCACCATCGCGGCGTTGGTGGCGAGATCGCCATGGCTGGGATCGCGCGGCGGTTCGACCGTGACATTGTGACGCGGTGTATTGGCAGGCAATTCGCCTTCCGCCTCAAGCGCCATGAGCACGGCATCAATCTTCTGCGCATAGGCAGCGTAAATGGTCTGCGACTGTGACATAGGCGCGCGGTTAGCCGACTTGCGAAAAATCGCAAGCTTTGGCGGGATCGATAGCAGTCTTAGGCTGTATCGACATTCAGAGGTTGATGTGACGAAATTGGTGGATTTGCGTGATCCGGCGCGCAGCGACCTTCCGGGTCGTGAGCACCGGAAGCACGGGAATTCGCCATTTGCAGGCCATCAGGGCTGAATGTCGGCGCAGCCTATCGGGTGACGTTATAGGCCAGTTGTTGTTCGGTGAGCTGAAATCCCACCAACAGCTCGAAGCTGGTGCGCTGGATCGCCGCGCGAACCTGCGGATCCGACAGCGGGTCGAGTGCCGCATCGGGATCGCCCGCCTTGCGCTTGCGCGTGATACGCTCCTGAATGTCAGGCGGAAGCGTTGCCTCGGCCTTGTTCACGAAGGCACCGGCCTGCGCGCTTGCCTGCGCGCGCTCCTGCCCATCCGCGAAGTTGAGCGTGACAGTTCCGATTCGCTTGGTCTGGACCGCGCCGCCACCGCGCACGACAGTCGAGAAATAGGGCAAGTTCACCTGCCGCGCGCCCCGCGTATCGGTGCGCCGGGCGAGCACATCGAAGGTCGCGTTGGAATAGACCCGATCGCTGCTCTCGTCGCACGTGTGGCGCAGATTGGTGATCGAAGCCACCAGATCGAGATTGTCAGCCGTCCGCGCGCCTTCGCTACGGAAAAGTGTGACGTCCCCTGTATATTCCGGAATCCCGACAGCAGGACAGGAAGTCATAACCGCAGTGATACCTACGCCCTGATCGACCACCAGATCGCCCTCGCTGGCGCAACCGGCCAGCGCAGTGGCAATGGCGGCGATCGGAAGGATAGATTTGCGGGGGCTCATACTGCAGTGATCCTCAGAAATTATGGCTATGCATCGAAAGCGTCTGCACGCCCTAGCGGCGTGCGCAGCAAAGCGCTAGAGGGCGGCGCATGAATGCACCCTTGCAGAATGCCAAAACCGGGGACGAGCGCGCTGTCGAAGGCGCAAAGCCCGGCATCACCCTGCTGATCGCGGCACCGCGCGGTTTTTGTGCAGGCGTCGATCGGGCGATCGAAATCGTCGAGCGTGCGCTCGATCGCTACGGAGCGCCCGTCTATGTAAGGCATGAAATCGTACACAACCGCTATGTAGTCGACGGGTTGAAAGCCAAGGGCGCGATATTCGTCGATGAACTCGACCAGGTTCCGGACGGGGCGCATGTCGTCTTCAGCGCGCATGGCGTACCCAAGAGCGTCCCGGCCGAAGCGAGACAGCGCAAACTGCTCTATGTCGATGCGACCTGTCCATTGGTAAGCAAGGTCCACCGCCAGGCCGAACGGCAAGTTGAGAAGGACCGTCACATTATATTCGTGGGCCATGAAGGTCACCCCGAAGTGATCGGCACGATGGGCCAGGTAGAACCCGGCCGGATGTCGCTGGTCGAGACGGTGGAGGATGTCGGCAAACTGCCGTTTTCCGCTGAAGACGAGCTTGCTTTCCTTACTCAGACGACGCTTTCGGTCGACGATACAGCAGAGATTGTCGCGGCACTGAGGGAACGCTTTCCGGGCATCGCCGGGCCCAAGGCGGAAGACATCTGCTACGCCACATCCAACCGCCAGGCCGCAGTCAAGCGGATCGCGCCGGGTAGCGATCTGGTGCTGGTGATCGGGGCGCCCAATTCCTCCAACTCGCTGCGGCTGGTCGAAGTGGCCGAACGCATGGGAACCGATGCCAGGCTGATCCAGCGCGCCGATGATATCGACCCCGCATGGCTGGAAGGCGTCGGCACCGTGGGCCTGACGGCGAGCGCTTCCGCGCCCGAGACACTGGTCCGCGAAGTGGTCGAAAAGCTCTCGGAATGGCGTGAGGTAACCGAAGAGACCATTTCCGCTACCGAGGAGAAGATGGTCTTCAAGCTGCCTCGCCAGCTGACCGAATAGGCGGACGAACGAAGCATGGCTGTTTACACCCATCTCTCCGCGGAAGATCTTGCCGATCTGATCGACTCCTACAACGTGGGAACGCTGGTTTCCGCCAAGGGCATTGCGGAAGGTGTCTCCAACAGCAACTGGCTGATCGAAACGACCGGCCACGATGGCAGCGGCGCCCGCTTCATCCTCACTATGTACGAGCGGCGGATCGAAACCAGCGACCTGCCCTTCTTCCTTGGGCTGCTCGACCACCTGGCAGAACACGACTGCCCCGTCCCGCGCACAATCCACGATCGCAGCGGCGCAGCCTATCGCGAGATTGGCGGCAAAGCGGTGGCGCTGATCGAATTCCTGCCCGGAGTTTCGGTCGACAATCCAACCGCCGAACAGGCACACTCGGTCGGCGAAGCATTGGCACGAGTGCACCTTGCGGCGCTCAATTTCCCGATGCAGCGGAGCAATGGGCTGGATATCGGGGAATCGCACCGCGCCCTCGAACGATGCGGTGAACAGCCGCTAGCGACAATCGACGCTGACCTGCCCGGCATGATCGAAGCGGCGCAGACCCTGCGTGACCGCTGGCCGACTGATTTGCCGCAATCGGTCTGTCACACCGATCTGTTCCCCGACAATGTGCTGATGCTGGATCACCACGTCTCGGGCATGATCGACTTCTACTTCGCATGTAGCGAAGCAATGGCCTACGATCTGGCGGTGACACATGCGGCATGGTGCTTTGGCGATCACGGAGGCCGCTTCGATCACGCGGTCGGCGCGGCACTGATTGAAGGGTATGAATCGATCCGCCCGCTCGACGCACGCGAGCGGAAATGCTTGCCGGTCCTGGCTCAAGGTGCCTGCATGCGATTCATCGCCAGCCGCGCCGAAGACTGGATCGACACTCCGGCCGATGCATTGGTGACACGCAAGGATCCGATGGATTTCGTCCGGCGGCTCCGCTTTTACGCCGAAGCGGGGGACAAGGCGTTTGCAGGCAAGGCATGATCGGGCAAATCAAACCCATGAAGAAAGTCGAAATTTTCACTGATGGCGCCTGCAAGGGCAATCCCGGTCCCGGTGGCTGGGGGGCGCTGCTGCGCATGGGCAAACACGCCAAGGAACTGGTCGGCAGCGAAGCTGACACCACCAATAACCGGATGGAGCTTACCGCCGTGATAAAGGGGCTGGAAGCGTTGATCGAGCCCTGCGACGTCGAGCTCTATTCAGACAGCAAATATGTGATCGACGGGATCACAAAGTGGGTTGAAGGGTGGCAGAAGCGCGGCTGGATCAATGCCAGCAAGAAGCCCGTTCGCAATGCTGATCTGTGGCATCAACTGATCGAGGTTGCCGGACGCCACGAAATCGACTGGCATTGGGTCCGGGGTCACAATGGCCACCCCGAAAACGAGCGCGTCGATCAATTGGCCAGCGATGCCGCCAATGAGATTGCGCGCAATGGGGCAAACCCAGGCTAGGCCCGTTCGGGCGCCCGAATGTCAGGGGAAGCGGGCCAGGCACAGCGGCCCGGCCCAACTCCAAAATCAATAGTTGTCGACGACCTCTGCGCCGGGCCCATTCTTCAGAACCGAGCTGATCGCGTTCTTGGCACTAGCCTTGGAGGAATAGCCCTCGGTCCACCAGATCGTTTCCGAGTTGTAGATGAAGTAAGCGACGAACTCGCCTTTCTTGTTCTTACGGATTTCGAAGCGATGCGCCATTTCTGTCCTCCATGTCAGGCAGTTGGATGGATTGCACCGTAGTCATCGCTCAGCAAAAATCTAGCCAAAGCGTGCCGGGGAGTAGGTTTCCGCACAGATTGCTTCCGTCATGGCATCGCGCTCCCGGTTTAGAAGCAGTTGCGCGCCCAGCCGGGCAGCGGCCGGAGCGGTCTGGATGCCGTATCCGCCCTGCCCCGCAAACCAGAAGAATGTGGGCTCCCGCAGGTCCGGGCCATAGACCGGCAAACGATCGGGCGAGAAGCTACGCAATCCGGCCCACTTCCGTTCGACGGCCTCCACCTTCCAATTGGTGGTGCGTTCGAGCCTGTCGATTGCGAGCGCGACATCGAGTTCTTCCGGAGCGGCATCGACAGGGTCGCTGGGCGTCTCGTCATGTGGGCTGAGCCACAGCCGCCCGTTCTCCGGCTTGAAATAGAAACTGCCGGATATGTCGAGGCATAGCGGCATATCGTCATGCGGTGCGGGATCGATGCGCAGTTGCGCCACCGTACGACGATAGGGCTGGATTCCGAGCGGGTGCACACCGGCCAGTTCCGCAATCGTGTCGGCCCAGGCACCGGCGGCGTTGACCAGTCGCCCTGCACGCACTTCGCGCCCATCCGCCAGATGGAGTGTCCAGCCCTCCCCCCGGCTGATGGCCGTAACGCGAGCACGGCATTCTATCTCCACTCCGGCTTTCCTTGCAGCCGACAGATAGTGCGCATGCAAAGCCGCAACGTCGATATCGGCGCAGCTTGGCTGCCAGATCGCGCGGTCCCATTCCGCACGCATGCCGGGCACAAGTTCGGCCAGTCGAGAAGCGCCGATACGCTCGAACTGCGCACCCGATGCGGCAAACCGATCAAAGAAGTGCTCGATCTTCTGCTCGTCTTCTTCGCGCGCGAGATAAAGTGCGCCGCGTTGCCGCAGATATCCGCGATCGCGCAGGAATTGGCCGGAAGCGAGCGTGAGCGGTACGAGTTCCGGGCCGCCATAGCATTCTTCCCAGAAGGCGGCTGAGCGTCCGGTCGCATGGTAGCCAGGCGCGTCCTCGGCCTCGAGCACGACCACGCTCGCCTGATCGCCAATCTCCCCCGCGAGGCTCGCCCCGGCCATTCCGGCACCAATTATCGCAATATCGTAAGCCCGGGTCACTTGCGCGGCGCCACCTTGTCCAGAAACTCTGCAATGGCGGCCATCGCGCGATCGCGCACCGGATCGACCTCACGCAGGATCTCGTGACGGCATTCCTTCCCGAATCGAACAAGCTCTGCATTGGGGAGCCGCCGCGCGGCCTCTTCTATCGCCGACATCGCGACAAGCTTGTCGTTCGAAGTGCCGAGCATCAGCACTGGGGTTGCGACTCGCTCAAGCGCACCGGCCGAGAAAATTCGCTGCATCGAGGCATAGGACCGCTCGACCCAGCCCCAACTACCCGGTCCCATCACCAGTTCGGGCCGGTGCCCGCGCCACCACATCTCATCGGCATAGCGATCGTCATCATGTGTCAGCAGTGCTTCGCGCCCGGCGGGCACAGCTCCCGGCTTCTCGCTCCACTTCCAAGCCGGGCGGGCCGGATCGCCCACCGCGCACATCAACTTTGCCGCAGCATGGGCCAGAAGGTTGGGAATCGGACCAAGGAACCCAAGCATGGGCGCGGAAAGTACCAGTGCATCGGGATCGACCTGGCCTTCGACCAGGCTACGCAGGAGGATATGCCCGCCCATCGAATGCCCCGCCAGGATATGCGGCGCTGGCGTTTCCGCCTTCCATTGCGCCCAAAGCGTCGCGAGATCACCGACCCAGACCGAAAAATCCCCTATGTGCCCCGTCACCGCATCTTTACCGAGGCGCCCCGAACCGGCCTGTCCACGCCAATCGGCGGCGGTAACGCGCCAGCCCGCGCGGTGCCATTGTTCCAGCGCCTCGAAGTATTTCTCGTAATTGTCGCCTCGCCCCGGCAGGAACAGGATCGAACCGCGCGCGCCTTCGCCGTTCTCGCGGACAGGCCCGGGCCAGTCGATTCGCCTCAGCCTGTATCCGTCGCCTGCCTGCCAGAAACTTTCCTTCGCATCGGGCGGTATCGCGCGACGGTTAATTGCGGGCAAATCGCCCCCTTTAACCGTCCCATCGCTGACATCACTAATAGCGGGCCTCCGATACTGGTTACTTTTTGGTAAGCCATAACCTGTAGCACCGACCACTGAAGGGGGACCTTTGGGGGCCATATGCTGGGTGAATATCTCCACTACGGACTGCTTGTCGGCTTGGCAATCGCGCTGCTGTTTGCCGCGTTTACCGACATTCGCCGTCGCCAGATCGATAATTGGCTGAATGCCATCATCGTGCTGGTCGCACCGCTTTACTGGTGGGCAAGCGGACTGGATCTGTGGCCTGGTGTGGCCTTGCAGCTTGGCGTGGCAATCGGTGCCTTTGCGATCCTGGCTGGTCTGTTCGCTCTCAAGATGATGGGCGGCGGCGATGTAAAGCTGCTGACCGCACTGGCACTCTGGATCCCACCCATGCCGTTTCTTCAACTGCTGATTGTGATGGCTCTGGTTGGCGGCCTGCTGACCATCGTTTTTGGCGCATGGCACGTCATGCGCCGCCAGCGCGACCGGCTCGCCATTCCCTATGGGGTCGCGATCGCAATCGGCGGCCTCTGGGTGCTTGGAACAAATTTACTGCCGGCTGCCAGCAAAGCAGCCGGATTGGGATGAACCCGATTTTAACCAGTCTGGAATTAAGGACTTAAACCATACCCGCCCGAACAGGAACAGGGCAGACACGAGGGGGCTAGATTAGCCATGGATAGGAAGAAGCTGGTATTGCTGCTTGGCGCGCTGGTCATTGCGATCGGCACTGCATTGGCAGCTCGGAGCATGTTCGCAGGCGCTTCGTCGCCAGAGGCGTCGGCGGCACCCGTGCCGACGGGGCCGAAAGTGCTGGTCGCCAACCGTGCGCTGCCAACGGGCACGATTGTCACGGCCGACGCGATCGGTTTCCAGCAATGGCCGGAAGAGCTGGTGCAGGATGTCTACTTCATCGATGGCGAATCCGATGTCACTCAGCTGATGGGCACGGTCGTGCGTCATCCGATCACCGCTGGTGAGCCGGTCACGCAGGGCTCGCTCGTTAGCCCTGGCGACCGCGGCTTCCTGGCTGCAGCGCTTGGTCCGGGTATGCGTGCCGTAACCGTTCCGGTGTCGGCCAAGACCGGTGTTGCAGGCTTCGTCTTCCCTGGCGACCGCGTCGACCTCGTGCTGACGCAGACCGTCAAAGGTGACGAGGGCCAGTCGCTCAAGGCTGCCGAGACTGTGCTTCGCAACCTTCGCGTGCTCGCAACTGACCAGTCGACCACCCAGGACACCAACGATTCTGGCGAGACCGTGGTCCGCACCTTCCGTACGGTGACTCTGGAAGTGACGCCCAAGATCGCTGAAAAGGTCGCGGTCGCGCAGACCATCGGCACGCTCAGCCTGGCGCTGCGTTCGATCGCGGACAACCAGGCCGAACTGGAAAAGGCGATTGCTTCGGGCGATGTCGTGATCCCCGATAACGCTTCTCCCGAAGAGGAAGAAGAGCTGATTCGCACGGCCATGAACCGTCCGATCGACAAGGGTACCACCTACTCGACCGGCGGCGACGTCTCGCGCTTCCAGCGCAGCTCGATGCCGGCTGTGAACGGAGGCTATCGCGCCAAGCCGAGCCCTGCCGGGATGAGTGTACCGGTTGCCGGTGCGCGCACTTACAGCGGTCCGTCTGTCCGCGTGACACGCGGCAAGCAGACCACCCAGGAGCCTGTGGGCAGCACCGGTCGCTTCCTCGGCCAGACGTCTCAGGGCGTCTCGGACGCAGGCAAGACAGTGCCGGTCGCCAGCTCCGTGCTGGTGAACTGAGGGGCCGGACGATGATCAGCAAGACCAAACGCGTCGAAACAGTTCCGGCATTCGGGATCAATACGAGGGGCAAGACCATGAAACGCCGCCTGACTGCAAAACTGCTGCTTGCCAGCCTGGCCATTGCGCCGCTCGCAAGCATGCCCATGACAACCGCAACGGCCCAGTCCGTACGCAGCCCGGCGCAGGACATCGTCCTTTCGATCGGTCGCGGCGAACTCGTCACCGTTCCGGGATCCATGTCAGATGTCTTCATCGCCAACGATGCGATCGCTGATGTGCAGGTCAAATCGCAGCGTCAGCTCTATGTGTTCGGCAAGGCCGGTGGCGAAACCACCGTCTATGCCAGCAACAGCAGCGGCGATGTGATCTGGTCGGCCAACATCCGCGTCGGATCAAACATCGACAGCATCGACCAGATGCTCGCCCTGGCCATGCCAGAAGCGAAGATCGGTGTCGCAACGATGGGAACCAACACTGTGCTGCTGACCGGTACGGTCGGTGCACCCGAAGACGCCGCGGAAGCAGAGCGCCTGGTGCAGGCACTCGTCGGCGATGACACCAACGTCATCAGCCGCCTGAAGATGGCAACGCCGCTGCAGGTCAACCTGCAGGTGAAATTTGCCGAAGTCAGCCGTTCGCTGGTTCGCGCCATCGGTTCGAATCTGACCACGATCGACGGTTCCAGCGGCTTCCAGTTTGGTGTTGGCACCGGTCGTGAAGGTTTCTTCAATAACTTCCGCCCGAACAGTGCAACCGGCGTCGGTAACGAGACGAAGATTCTCATTCCGGATGTCAACAATCCGGGAAAGTTCATCGAAGTTGATGCAACGTCGGTCAATCCAATCACTGGAGGTTCGACGCTGGGCTGGGCAACCAAGTTCCTGGGGCTGGACCTCCTTGGTGCGCTCGATCTGGCTGAACGCGATGGTCTCGTGACCACGCTTTCGCAACCCAACCTGACCGCACTTTCGGGCGAGACTGCCGACTTCCTTGCCGGCGGCGAATTCCCGATCCCGACGAGTCAGGGGCTGGGATCCACTTCGATTGAGTACAAGAAGTTCGGGGTTAGTCTGGCCTATACGCCTACCGTGTTGGCCAACGGTCGGATCTCGATCCGCGTACGGCCGGAGGTTTCCGAACTATCAAGCCAGGGCGCTGTGACGATCAACGGCTTCCAGATCCCGGCGCTTACAGTGCGCCGCGCGGAAACCACCATCGAGCTCGGTTCCGGCCAGAGCTTCATGATCGCAGGCCTGATGAGCAACAATGCACAGAACACGATCGACAAGGCGCCGGGTGTCGGCGATGTGCCGATCCTGGGCAATCTGTTCCGCTCGCGCTCGTTCCGCAAGGGCGAGACCGAACTGGTCATCGTTGTGACCCCGTATCTGGTCAAACCGGTCGATGCGAGCGAGATCAAGTTGCCGACAGATGGCTTCCGTTCCTCGACGGAACTGGAGCAGCTCCTCGGCTATCGCAACAATGGCGGTGTTTCGGGCGAAGCTCGCCCCGGAGCGACCGCAGTCGACAAGGATGCAGCCCCGCCTTCGGTGGGTGCATATAATGAGACTTCGGGCAATCCGTCGGCTCAGACCAATCCGGAACGCCAGGCTGGCGACCAGAAGCGCCGCAATGAACGCCGCGCCGAAGCTGCCAAGCCCGGTTTCAGCTTTTAATTGGGAAAGGTGAGAACGATGCCCATTGCAAAACACAGCAAGCTGGCCAGGACGCCCGCTATCGCCCTCGCCCTCTCGCTCGGCCTGGTGCTGGGTGGCTGCGGCGGTATGCCGACCAACCAGTCGCTCTACAGCACCAAGCAGCCGGTGGTCGAACGGACCAACTACACGTTCGACGTGCAGACCGGCCAGGGTGGCCTGAACATCAGCGAACAGCAACGTCTGGCCGCCTGGTTCGAAACGATGGAGCTCGCCTATGGAGACCGCGTATCGATCGAGGATCCGATGGCTAGCACTGCTACCCACGATGCGATTTCCGAACTGGCTGGCCGGCACGGCATACTCGTCAGCGACGTAGCGCCTGTCACGGCAGGCCATGTTCAGCCGGGCTACGCCCGCGTCGTGCTGACCCGGTCGAGTGCTTCGGTCCCGGGTTGCCCCGACTGGTCGGCCAAGTCCGACATGAACTACAACAACGGAACCCATCCTGGGTATGGCTGCGCGACCAACGGCAATCTCGCTGCAATGGTCGCCAATCCGCAGGACCTGCTCGAAGGGCAGAAGGGCACCGGCGAGACAGTGATCATGAGCTCCACCAAAGCCATCGACACTTATCGCGAACAGTCGCCAACGGGGGCTGACGGCCTCAAGCAATCCGAATCCGGAGGTAAATAAGCCATGAACGCGCCTTGGAAATCCGGCATGCCCGGCAACCGCGATCCCTTTGCCGCCTATATCTGCGACGATGCCGCGCTGGACGTCTTGCGTCCGGTCGTGATCGAGCTGGGCTGGCAGCCAGAGAAGTGCAACAAGGGTGGTCTGCGCAATGCGATCCAGTCGCTCAGCGTCAGCGCCAGCCCCAGCATTCTGGTCGTCGATCTGTCCGAGAGCGGCGATCCGCTCAACGACATCAACGCGCTGGCGGAAGTCTGCGAACCGGGAACGGTCGTTATCGCGATCGGCCAGGTCAACGACGTGCGCCTCTACCGCGACCTGCTTTCGAGCGGAATTCACGACTATCTGCTGAAGCCGCTTTCCGCAGGTCCGCTGCGTGATGCGCTTAACCAGGCGCAGGCGGTTTTCGCCTCTCCGAAGAATGCCGATGGCGAAGGCGCCAAGCGCCACATCTCCACGGCAATCGTCGGAACGCGTGGCGGCGTAGGTGCATCCACGCTTGCGACCTCGCTTTCGTGGTTGTTCAGCACCGAGCACAAGGCGCCGACGGCGCTGCTCGACCTGGACGTTCATTTCGGCACTGGCGCGCTGGCGCTCGACCTCGAGCCTGGCCGCGGACTGACCGACGCGATCGACAATCCGAGCCGTATCGACGGGCTGTTCATCGAACGGGCCATGATCCGCGCGAACGACAATCTGTCGATCCTTTCGGCCGAAGCTCCGATCAACTCGCCGCTGATGACCGATGGCGCCGCCTTCGTTCAGCTGGAGGAAGAGTTCCGTCAGGCGTTCGAAATGACGGTGGTCGATCTTCCGCGCAACATGCTGATCAACTTCCCCCACGTACTGGCGGATGTGAACCTGGTGTTGCTGGCAACGGAAATGACGCTGGCCTCCGCCCGCGACACGATCCGCATCCTCAGCTGGCTCAAGACCAACGCGGCGCATGCGCATACGATGGTCGTCGCCAACAAGGTCCAGTCGGGCGTGGCTGAAATCAGCAAGAGCGATTTCGAAGCCTCGATCGAACACAAGATCGATTTCTCGATCCCATACGACATCAAGGCTGCCGCCAACGCAGCCAAGATGGGCCAGGTGTTCGTCGATGCCAATCGCTCGAGCAAGGCAACCTCCGCGATCAAGCAGATTGCAGAGCGCGTGATGGGCGCCAGCGAAGAAGAACTGGCCGATACCAATCCGAACGGCAGCAAGAAGTCGCTGCTCGGAGGGTTCGACCTGAAATCGCTGCTGGCGAAGAAGGAAAAGTCAGATTCGGTAGCGGAACTGGCTGAGTAACGGGCGCAATGGGCCGCCAGCTGTGAGCGATCGCAGCCGGTGGCCCTGTCGACCGGGAATATCGGGTTGAGACGGAAAGGCGGGACTCTCGCATGAACATGATCCAGCTCCTGCTCATTGCCGGCGTTATGCTCGGCGTGCTGGTGGTCGGCTATACGATCCTGGCTGGCCCTTCGGCCGCCAAGGAAAGCCAACGGCGCCTGCAGGCAGTACGTTTTCGCCACTCCGAAAGCACAGACACAAAGGTTGAATCGCAGCTCAAGAAGGCGATCGCGGCCCGTAAGCCAAAGGCGCACAAGGTCGCCGGTTCCAGCTCGCGTCTGGAAGCCCTCGAAGTGCGCCTCGACCGGACGGGCAAACGCTGGACGCTGTCGCAATATGCCTACGCGTCGCTGGGCCTGGGTCTGGCAATCGCATTGATCATGCTGCTGCGCACTGGCGCATTGATGCTCTCGCTGGGCATCGGCCTCTTCATCGGTGCTGGCCTTCCGCACCTTGTCGTCGGCTATTTCATCAAGAAGCGTACCAACAACTTCAACGGGAAATTTCCCGACGCGATCGAGCTGCTGGTTCGCGGCTTGCGCTCAGGCCTTCCCGTCACCGAAACGCTCGCCGTGGTCGCGGAAGAAGTGCCGGGCCCGGTGGGCGAAGAGTTCAAGGGCGTCGTCGAACGGATCAAGATCGGCCGGACAATGGAGGAATCGCTCCAGGAAACGGCAGACCGGCTTGGCATTCCCGAATTCAACTTCTTCTGCATTACTCTGGCAATCCAGCGTGAAACCGGTGGTAACCTGGCCGAGACGCTGTCGAATCTGTCGGACGTGCTCCGCAAGCGCGCTCAGATGAAGCTGAAGATCCGCGCAATGAGCTCGGAATCAAAGGCATCGGCTTACATCGTCGGCGCCCTGCCGTTCATCGTCTTCACCATGATCTGGTGGATCAACCCTTCATATATCGGGGGTTTCTTCACCGACGACAGGCTGATCGTCACCGGACTGGGTGGTCTGGTCTGGATGTCGATCGGCGGCTTCATCATGGCCAAGATGGTCAGCTTCGAAATCTGAGCGAGGGATAGGACGAAACAATGAATACTCCCAACCCCACGCTGCTCGGCTTCGACGTTATCATCGTCGGGACGATCCTTGCCGGAGTCGCGGCCTTCGCTGTCCTGATGGCGATCTATGCTGCGGTCACCGTGAAGGACCCGATGGCCAAGCGCGTCAAATCGCTCAATGACCGTCGCGACGAGTTGAAGGCCGGTATTGTCACGTCGAACGCCAAAAAGCGCGCCAGCCTGGTGCGCAAGAGCGATCAGACCGACAAGATGAAAGAAACGCTGGGGAAGATGAAGGTTCTCCAGCAGAGCCAGATCGAAGTCATCCAGCAAAAACTGGCGCATGCCGGTTACCGCAACAAGGAACTGGCCGTCTTCGTCATCGGCGCGCGCCTTGTCCTTCCGATTGTGCTTGGCGTGTTGGGCGTGTCGTTGATCTACGTGATCAATTACTTCCCCGATTGGGGCGGCGTTAAGCGTGTCGGCGCGATGGGCGCACTGCTCTTCGCGGGCTACAAGGGCCCTGAAATCTTCCTGAAGAACAAGGCCAGCAAGCGTACCGACGAAATCCGCAAGGGTTTGCCCGATGCGCTCGACCTGCTGGTGATCTGCGCCGAGGCCGGCCTGACCGTTGACGCTGCGTTCAATCGCGTCGCCAAGGAACTGGGCCGCGCTTATCCCGAGCTGGGCGACGAATTCGCATTGACCGCGATCGAGCTGTCCTTCCTCAACGAACGCAAGAAGGCTTTCGACAATCTGGCCTATCGCGTCGACCTGGAGGCAGTGCGCGGCGTGGTCACGACCATGATCCAGACCGAACGCTACGGTACTCCGCTGGCATCGGCCCTGCGCGTGCTATCGGCCGAGTTCCGCAACGAGCGCATGATGCGTGCGGAAGAAAAGGCCGCGAGACTTCCCGCGATCATGACGGTTCCGCTGATCCTGTTCATCCTGCCGGTGCTGTTCATCGTGATCCTTGGTCCGGCTGCATGTTCGATCGCCGACGCCTTCGCTGCCAAGCCGGGCCGCTAAGGCAGGCAAGATCAGGCACCAGGAATGAGTAGAGGCCGGGCCGCGCAAGCGGTCCGGCCTTCCTTGTCCCAGTGTTCCTTGTTTCAGTGTTCGGCCCGACCCCGCGCCGGAATGTCACTCATATTTGTCGGCGAGGCCGGCAACCTGATCGGAGATTCGACGAAGGATTTCGCGAAAGCGCTGTTCATCTTCGGAATCGAGCGCCGCAAAAACCTCGCGCTCCAACCGCCTGACCATCGGCATCACTTCGCGATGCACATTGCACCCTTCCTCGGTCAGTTCGAGCAAATGCGAGCGCCCGTCTTGCGAGTTGGGCTGGCGAACGATCAGCTTGCGGTCTTCAAGCACCTTGCAGGCGCGGTTGACCGCCACCTTGTCCATCAGGGTCGCTTCGGCAAGGTCACGCTGAGTCGCGGCACCCGAATCGCCCAGCACGGCCATCACCCGCCATTCGGGAATCTTGAGGCCGAACCGCGCGCGATATTGCCGCGCGATGTGCCCGCTCAGCGCGTTCGATGTGACCGAGAGCTGGTACGGCAGAAAGTCCGCCAGTCTCCCCACACCCTGTTGCCCGTTCGACGAACCATTATCGCTCATACTGCAGGTTTCTAGTGAAACCACCGGGCTTGGCAAGAGCGTGCCGCCTGTTCAGCGATACTCGGGCTCATCCCACCAGGGGTAGAAATCGGGCATATCCTGAGTGACCTTGCCCGGATATTCGGGTGCGCGCTTTTCCAGAAAGCTGGCGATTCCTTCGCGCGCGTCGGCCCCGCGGCTGAGGCGGTAGATCGCCCGGCTGTCGATCCTGTGAGCATCCATCGGATGATCGCCGCTGGGCAGCCGCCACATCATCGCCCTGGTCATCGCCACCGAAACGGCAGAGGTGTTGTCGGCAATCTCGCGTGCCAGCGCGCGCGCCGCATCCATCAATTCCGCTTGCGGATGGACCGAGCGGACCAGCCCCCCTGCCCTTGCCTCTTCAGCGTCGAAGATCCGCCCGGTGTAACACCATTCGAGCGCCTGACTGATCCCGACAATGCGCGGCAGGAACCAGCTCGAACAGGCTTCCGGATTGATTCCGCGCCGGGCGAAGACGAAGCCGTAGCGCGCTGTATCGGCGGCCAGACGGATATCCATCGCCAGCTGCATCGTCGCGCCGATCCCCACGGCAACACCGTTGCAGGCGGAGATCAGCGGCTTGGTGCTGTCGAACAGTCGCAGGGTGACCCTGCCCCCACCATCGCGCACCTTGGGGTCGGAAAGGTCCGCCACTTCAGTGGCGTCGGAAAAGACGTGACCCCCGCCCTCCGGCGTCAGATCCGCGCCGGCGCAAAACGCACGGTCACCATGTCCGGTAAAGATCACCGCCCGTACGCTGTCATCGGCATCGATGTCGTCCATCGCCGCAATCAGCTCGTCCATCATCACCCGGGTGAAGGCATTCATCTTGTCGGGGCGATAGAGCGTGACGGTGGCAATGCCGTCCGACTTGTCTACCTGGATCTGGGTATAGCTCATCTCATTGTCTCCCTCTCTGAAACCCTACAGGATGGAACACATGGAACACGGTCCAAGGCGGAAAAACACGCGCCCCCATTCGCGCGTCGGGAACGGACGAATGAGGGCGTCTGGAGGTCATGGCCATTAACCTACCGAACCGGGTTCGAGTAGGAAATGACGGGCAGTTGCGTCATCGATTATCAGCGAGGGGCCATTCTGATAGCGCCGTCGAGACGCACGTCCTCGCCATTGAAATAGCCGGTTTCGATCATGCACATTGCCAGCTTGGCATATTCCGCCGGGTCGCCAAGCCGCTTGGGGAAGGGCACCGAAGCGCTAAGCGATTCGATCGCCTTTTCCGGCAAGCCCATCAGCAGCGGCGTGAAGAAAATGCCCGGCAGGATGGTGTTGACGCGGATGCCCTCATTCATCAGGTCGCGCGCGATCGGCAGCGTCATGCCGACAACGCCGCCCTTCGATGCCGAATAGGCCGCCTGCCCAATCTGGCCGTCTTCCGCCGCCACCGACGCGGTGTTGACGATCGCGCCGCGATCGCCGTCGTCGCTCAGCGGATCAAGCGTCATCATGCCCGCAGCCGATTTGGCGATGCAGCGGAAGGTACCGATCAGATTGACCTGGATGACGAATTCGAAAGCGGACAGCGGGAAATGGCTGATGCTGCCATCTTCCTTGCTGCGGCTGGCGGTCTTGATCGCATTGCCGATCCCCGCGCAATTGACCAGGATGCGTTCCTGCCCGTGAGCCGCGCGCGCCTTGGCGAATGCAGCATCGACATCTTCTTCGCTGGTCACATTGACCTTGCAGAAGGTGCCGCCCAGTTCCCCTGCCAGGGCAGTGCCCTTTTCTTCGTTGAGATCGAAGATAGCGACCCTGGCGCCTTTCGCGGCGAGCGCGCGCGCGGTGGCCGCACCAAGGCCCGATGCACCACCAGTTACAACTGCGGGGGTATTGGTTGAAACTTCCATCGTATCTCTACCTCTCTCTTCCGTTCGCCCAGAGCTTGTCGAAGGGTCGCATTTTCATTGGGTTCCCGCGCCAGAAGGACAGGCAGTGCCGCGACAGGCCCGGCACGAACGGGACAGCTTGATCGCGCCGTCTACACCGCCTCCACGATGGTGACATTGGCAACGCCGCCGCCTTCGCACATCGTCTGCAATCCGTATTTCTTGCCATGACGATGCAGCGCGTGGATCAGCGTCGACATAAGTTTTGTACCAGAGGCCCCGAGCGGGTGGCCCAGCGCGATCGCTCCGCCGTGGACGTTGAGCTTTTCCGGATCGGCGCCCGTGTGTTTGAGCCAGGCAAGCGGCACGGAGGCGAATGCCTCGTTCACTTCGAACAGGTCGATATCCGATATCTTCATGCCGGCGCGCTCCAGCGCGCGGTCGGTCGCGAACAACGGTTCTTCCAGCATTATGACAGGATCGCCGGCGGTCACGGTCAGATTGTGGATTCTGGCAAGCGGAGTGAGATTGTGGCGCTTGAGCGCTTCCTCACTCACGATCAGCGCGGCCGAGGACCCATCGCAGATCTGGCTGGCGCTGGCGGCCGTGATCGTACCATCCGGGCTCAGCAATTTCACACCGGCAATGCTTTCCAGCGTCGCGTCGAAGCGGATGCCCTCGTCCACCGTATGCATCTCTGTACCTTCAGGTGTTTCGATCTCGACCGGTACGATCTCCTTCGCGAAGGCGCCCTCATTGGTTGCCGCCATTGCTTTCTGATGGCTTGCGAGCGCGAACCGATCGAGATCATCCTTGGTGAAGCCATGCTTCTGGACGATCATCTCCGCCCCCATGAATTGCGACCACTGGATGCCGGGATATTTTTCCTCGAGGCCGGGTGATTTGTAAGTCCCCAACCCTTCCTTCATGTGGAACATGGCGGGCGAACCCATCGGTACGCGGGTCATGCTTTCGACGCCGCTGGCGATCACCACGTCCTGCGTTCCGCTCATCACCGCTTGCGCGGCGAACTGGATCGCCTGCTGCGAGGATCCGCACTGTCGATCGATCGTGACGGCGGGTACGCCCTCGCCCAATTTGCTCGCCAGAACCGCGTTGCGGCCGACTTGCATCGCCTGTTCACCCGCCTGGCTGACGCAGCCCATGATGACATCTTCCACGGCGTTGGGATCGATACCCGTACGATCGACAATCGCATCAAGGGACCTGGCTGCAAGGTCGACCGGGTGAACCCCGGCCAGGCGCCCGCCGCGCCTTCCGCCCGCTGTCCGAACTGCATCGACGATATAGGCGGTGGCCATCGGTCTTCTCCCAACTTGGTTTCGAATTGCTACTCGCCTAGGGCGGGTTTACGTTTGCGTCAACCTGGGTTGTGGCGCGAAACCTGTCAAAACCGTCAGTTCGATTGTGGAACTGCTGTTTGGGTGTTTCAAATCATCAATTTTAAGAATCGGTCCGCACCCAATGGATTAGATAATACCCAGCCAATAGGCTTGCAGTGACGAACTCAATCAACACGCTTTACGCGGATCGCTCGCCTCGTCCCGATCTTGGCCTTGTAGCTGCCAAGCGATGCCTTCTCGATGGTAACTGGGTCACCGACCTCCGGCGTTCCCAGTACAGGAGTGTTGTCGATCTGCGTCCACCGTGCTCCACCTTCGACGGAAAATGTCACGCGTCCGCCACTGGTCCTCCCAAACCTAGCAATTGAACTGGAAATTTTCTTAACCTCTTCATCGTCACCATCGCCCTTAAAGAGGCCGATCTTGGGCAAAGTGAAGCCAACCAATCCCTTGCGGGTCTCTTTGACCTGTTCCCGGTCGGCAATCAGCAGATCCTTCTTCTCGCGCGCTTCGTGAACCGGTGCGACCTCGCTATCGAAACAGGCGAGCCGTTCGGTTGGGTCTTCGAT
>NZ_JBNKWF010000024.1:12589-49877 GCF_050299635.1 Altererythrobacter sp. | reverse complement strand
ACCCTTACAGCGTTTGCTCGTCCGCTCGAAAGCTGGGCTCGTTCTCATAGTCGCGATATCTTGGCACGGGATGTCTCCTCTTTTCTAAAAACTGTTCGTCACCCCCGCGGACGCGGGGGCCCAGCGAGAGAGAAATTCTGTCGGCCTTCGGCCACTGGGTTCCCGCCTGCGCGGGAATGACGATTCTGGATGGCGATGAAACGGGCCGAAGGCCCGCAAGGGCGCCCGCCCGCCCGCAGCGATGCGACCTTCAGGTCGCGTGAGCGAGGATAGCCAAGTGAGCGGACGCGAACGCCGGCGCTTGAGGCCAAACAAGGACTCCAAAATCCCCCGGCAAGCCCATCGCCAAATGAATGACAACAGGCCCGCCGGGGGCGGGATGCTCCGGATCACTCGGTGGCGTTCCGGCATCGCCACGACCTGCCAGTCGTCGCGATAGAGAATCTGTCCGGGATCGC
Source organism: Altererythrobacter sp. (assembly GCF_050299635.1). Classification (NCBI taxonomy): domain Bacteria; kingdom Pseudomonadati; phylum Pseudomonadota; class Alphaproteobacteria; order Sphingomonadales; family Erythrobacteraceae; genus Altererythrobacter; species Altererythrobacter sp. Next base: position 49,419 of record NZ_JBNKWF010000024.1, on the reverse strand, counting down.
GGCTGCGCAGCCGGTCGATCCGCACGCCGCATTCCTCGATCAGCGCGGCGAGCGCATAGGCGTGGCCCAGCATCTCTCCTGCGCTGTCACGGAACCAGCAGACCCCGTCGCTCCACCACCGCCCCTTCGCCTTCACGCCAAAGCGCTTTGGCACCGGCAAATTGGCATTGAACCAGTCGAGCTCGCGCCGGATGCCCAGCAACGCCGGGGTCATCTCCTCACGATTCCACCACAAATCACATGCCGGTCCGAACAGACCGGGTGCGACGTGCGAACGCGTGACGGTATAGCTTCCGGGCTTCACCGGAGCGATAAAACGCAGATACATTTTGCCTGTCCTTCGCGGATGGCGCTTTGCGCGCCTCCCGAATGCGGATCAGGCGCGCGGCGTGATGGTAATGACGGTGATGTGAACGATGTTCGGGCTGCGATCAGCAGCCCGCAAGCGCGACAGCGCGCCGGTCGGTAGACCGAAGCCTAGCGAGCCGGATGGCTCGCGCCCGGCGTTTGTGGGCGCAAAACATCTAATCTGCCGGGTGGCAGTAGCATTGCAAACATATCTGCCTCCTTCGGCTCAACGCAGGGCGGGTCCATCCCGCAGCGGGGAGTGCGCCTCTAGTTGCAAATGGAACCAAATGCAAGTTTCGGCCCTGCCGCCCTCGTTTTCCTGTTGCCTTCTCATGGTGTTAGCCGGGACACCATCCCTGCCTTGCGCCGCCGCCATACTGCCGCGCCAGGCCCGCTTTCCTACTCGTCTCAGCAAGCGCTAGGCTCCGCGCCGTGTTCCGCGCCGTGCCAGCCAACCCTTGCTCTCCCATGCCTCACGGCGCTCCAGCGCGAAGGTCACACGTCCCGCGCTGGAAGGAGACACTTTTGGCCCCCAGTTTCACGGAATGGCGGTTTTTGCCCCTTGACCGTGTTCCATGTGTTCCATCCTGTAGGATTTGGCGGGGGCAGGCCGCGCTCAAAGCCGCCCATTTGCTCTCGCGCAAAGCATCTGGGCGGGGCTGTGCTATACTCGCCGCCACGAGAGAGGAGAGTAACCATGCAGAACACCACCGCCGCCGATCGCAAGAAGGAACTGCGCGAGCTGCTCGACCAGATCGCCGCCCATCCGGAAAAGGCCTGGACCGCCGAGCGCGAGCGTGTCGCGGTCTTGCAGCGGATGCTCGCCGCGCAGGAACACGCCTAGGCCCGAATGCGCCTGCGCCGTCGCGCCGGGAATTCCTTACGAAATTTGATCCAGGACAAAGAACTGGCGCGTCCGGGTGTTAGACTCGCCGCATCATCAGACGAGGCGAGAAAGGCCCTGCATGTCCGCACACACTCCGCACGAATTGCATGACGAGTTTCCGCAGGACGAGGCATTGCTTCGCCGGCTCAAGCAGGAAAACCCGCATTTTCGCAAGCTGTCCGACCGCTATCACGAAGTGAACCGCGCGGTGCACCGGATCGAAACCGAAGTCGAGCCGGCCAGTGACGAACATGCGGAGGAGCTGAAGAAGCAGCGGCTGTCGCTGGTGGACGAGATTTCCGGCCTGCTGGCCAAGGCGCGCGCTGCGGCGGGCTGATCTTTTCGTGCGGCGCCGGATGCGGCGCTGACGGGACGTGGCGCGATCGGGGGACCGCGCCACGTTTTCCCTCCCGTCATGCAGCGAGTTGTCGCTCGCTCTGACCTCGGCTCTTCCCTCAGCAAGTCCGAGCCGCTAAGCGCAGCTTTCCTATCGCACCGGAGAGCAAGCGATGAATGCCAGCAGCGACAAATCCATGCTCGCAAAGGCCGAAGTCCTGATCGAAGCGCTGCCCTATTTTCAGCGCTACGCCGGGCGCACCTTCGTGGTGAAATATGGCGGCCACGCGATGGGCAACCCCGAGGCTGCGCAGGATTTTGCCGAAGATATCGTGCTGCTCAAGGCGGTCGGCATCAATCCGGTGGTGGTGCATGGCGGCGGGCCGCAGATTGGCGCCATGCTCAAGAAGCTGGGCGTCGAAAGCACCTTCGTCGACGGGCTGCGCGTGACCGACAAGGCCACCGCGGAGATCGCGGAGATGGTCCTCTCCGGCGCTATCAACAAGGAACTGGTCGGCTGGATCGCCAATGCCGGGGGCAAGGCGATCGGCATTTCGGGCAAGGATGGCGGGCTGGTCACCGCGAAGAAGGTCGAACGGACCACCAAGGACCCTGAAAGCAATATCGAGCGCGCGGTCGATCTGGGTTTCGTCGGCGAGCCCGAGCAAGTCGATACCACCATCATCGATACGGCGGTTGCCGCGGGCATGATTCCGGTCATTGCCCCGATCGGTGCCGGAGATGACGGGCACACCTATAACATCAATGCCGATACCATGGCTGGCGCGATCGCTGCGGCGCTGGGCGCGGCGCGGTTGTTCCTGCTGACCGACGTGCCCGGCGTGCTCGACAAGCAGGGTGCCTTGCTGACCGATCTCACGCCGGGGCGGATCGCGGAACTGGAAGGCGATGGCACGATTACCGGCGGGATGATTCCCAAGCTGCAGACATGCGTGCAAGCGGTCGAGGCGGGCTGCGAAGCGGCGGTCGTACTCGATGGGCGCGAGCCGCATGCCATGCTGTTGGAGTTCTTCACCGCGCGCGGCGCCGGCACTCTGGTGCGGGCCTGATTGACGCGATAGGCTTGGGGGTAGTCCTCAGCGTGTTGCTCGGGTAATACGCAGGCGGGACGCGGAATTACGGATCGAGGAACTATGCAAGGTCTTTACGCTCTTTATCAGATTATAGAGATGCTCACGAGCGTGCTGGTGATGCTGATCATCATCCAGTTCATCATCGGCCTGCTGTTTGCGTTCAACGTGATCAGCCCGTCGAATGATTTTCTGTTGGCATTCTACAATTCGATCAATCGGCTGCTCGACCCGGTCTTGCGGCCGATCCGGAACTTCTTGCCCAGCACCGGCGCGATCGACTTTTCGCCGCTCGTATTGATCATCCTGCTCAATATCATCCTGATTATCCTGGGGAATGTGATCTACTCGTAATGACCGCAACACGTATCGACGGGAAGGCCTTCGCCGCGCAATTGCGCGATCGCGTGGGCAAGGACGCTGCAGAGTTTGAAACCAGGGCGGGCCGCAAGGCCGGCCTTGCTGTGGTGCTGGTGGGCGAAGACCCGGCCAGCCAGGTCTATGTCGGCAGCAAGGGCAAGGCGACCGTCGCTGCCGGAATGGCCAGCTTCGAGCACAAGCTGCCCGCCGATGCCAGTGCGGAAGATTTGCTGGCGCTGGTCGATCGGCTCAACAGCGATCCCTCAGTCGATGGCATTCTGGTGCAACTGCCATTGCCCGGCCACCTCGACGAGCAATCGATCATTTCGGCGATTAGCCCGGACAAGGATGTCGATGGCTTCCATGTCATCAATGCCGGGCGGCTTTCGGTCGGGCAGAGCGGCTTCGTCCCCTGTACGCCGCTGGGCTGCATGATGCTGCTGACGGACCGGTTGGGCGATCTGTCGGGGCTGGAAGCAGTGGTGATCGGCCGCTCCAACATTGTCGGCAAGCCGATGGCGCAATTGCTGCTTGACGCCAATGCCACCGTTACGATTGCGCATAGCCGGACGAAGGATCTGCCCGGCGTGGTCAAGCGCGCGGATATTGTGGTTGCAGCGGTCGGACGGCCGGAGATGGTCAAGGCCGAATGGCTCAAGCCTGGCGCAACGGTGATCGATGTGGGCATCAACCGTCTGCCGCCTGAGCCTGGGACCGAAAAGGGTAGGCTCGTGGGCGATGTCGCCTTTGACGAAGCGAGCGAGATTGCCGGTGCGATAACGCCTGTGCCCGGTGGCGTCGGCCCGATGACGATCGCAGTCCTGCTCAGAAACACGCTGGTTGCCGCCTATCGCAACGAGGGGCTGGACGTTCCCGAGGATCTCTAATCCCTTCGACAAGCTCAAGGTGACGCGCTAGTTGCCACTGATGATCAGAAGTCTAGTTCTTGGCCTCGCTGTCTTTGCCGTTGCCGCTTGTGGAGGGCCTCAGCGCCCCCGCTTGCCCGACCGGGTAATAAAGCGGGCGCTGGCCGGTGCGCCCGGCGAAGCGCAACCGAGCAAGATCGTCGCGGTCGAACTGGCTTTCGCACGAGCCGCGAAAGAGAAGGGGCAGTGGACGGCATTCCGCGAATTCGCCGGGCCAGGTGCCATCATCGATGGGCAAGGCGGCCCGATCGAGGCGCAGGACTGGCTCGCCAATCGGCAGGATCCGCCTGCGGCCGTGCAATGGGAGCCGCGCTCGATCTGGATGAGTTGCAACGGCGCTCTTGCCGTAAGCCAGGGGCGGTTTCGCGATCCAGACGGCGTAGTCGGTACTTTCGTGACCGTCTGGCAGCGCCAGTCCAATGACCAGTATCGCTGGATCTATGACACTGGCGCCCCGGACAATCCGCAGCCGCCCGCGCGCAAGCCGCTTGCGCCGCCTGAAGAGGGCGACATTGTGGTCGAAGCGATGGACGCGGTGCAGGGATTGGTTGCCGATTGCCCCAAGCGCGGCGAGGCTGTACCGGCGCCGCCCGCAATTTCGCTATCGGATGAGATCCAGCAGGGTAGCGGCATATCGCATGACGGGACGCTGCAATGGCGGTGGGAACACGATGCGGATGGCAGCAGGCGCGTGGTCGCAGAGTTCCTGCAGCGGGGAAAGTGGGTTGTTGCGCTGGATCAGCCATTTCCCGTGGCGAAGCAATAGCGGCGTGCAGGTGTCATGATCGAAATCTTCATTTCTGCCTTCATTACGCTCTTCGTCGTGATCGATCCGCCGGGTTGCGCCCCGATCTATGCGGGTTTGACCAAGGGTGCGCCGCCTGCCCAGGCGCGCAACATGGCACTGCGCGCAAGTGCGATTGCCGCGGGTATCCTGTTCGTGTTCGCGCTGTTTGGCGAGGATCTGCTCGCTGCGCTGCATATCGATCTCGACAGTTTCCGTATTGCTGGCGGGCTGATGCTGTTCTTCATCGCATTTGAAATGGTGTTCGAGAAACGCACCCAGCGGCGCGAGGAGCGGGCGGAAAGGGTTGTGGCGCAGAATCAGGCCACGCCTGAGTTCGACGATGTCTCGGTCTTCCCCATGGCGATGCCGATGCTCGCGGGGCCGGGCGCGATCGCGGCGATCATGCTGCTGATGAATGAGGCGACGGGGATTGAGCAATCGCTCGTCGTGCTTGCCGCGCTCGGCAGCGTGCTGATTCTCACTGCACTGGCGCTGATTGCGGCGGGACCGCTGATCCGGTTGCTCGGCGACAGGGTGGAGGCTGTAATCACCCGGCTGCTGGGTGTGCTGCTCGCTGCACTCGCGGCGCAATATGTGATCGATGGGCTGAAGGGCAGTTTCGGTTTGTGATCTACTGCAGTGTCACGATCTCGCCATCGTCATCATCGCGCAGGCCGTAAAACTGCATAAGCTGGATCAGCAGCTCGCACCGCGCGGCAAGACTGTCCGTTTCCAGCAATGCCTGTTTCGATGCGGCATCGAAGGGCGCGATTTGCGAGACACCGTTGATGAGCGATTGATCGTCAAGCCGCGCAACCGATTCCCAATCGACGCTATAGCCCTGCATATCGGCAAAGCGCCGAGCTTCCTGTTCGAAGCCGGCGCGCTCCACGGCTGAAAGAGCCTCGTCCTCATCGTCTTCAATCAGTTCGGCGGCGACCTGCCGGAACGGCGTCGTGACCTCAAGCTCATTCAGGATGCGGAACCTGGACTCGCCCTCAAGCACAATGTTGTAGCGGCCATCTTCCATCGCTTCGACATCGCCGATCCGCCCCACGCAGCCGATCGAATAAAGCGGCGCGCCTTCTTCGGGCCGCTGCGGCTGGATCATGGCGATCCGCCGGTCGCGTGCCAGCACATCGGAGACCAGCGCCCGGTAGCGAGGCTCGAAAATGTGCAACGGAAGCTGCAGGCCGGGGAACAGCACCGCGCCGGGCAAGGGAAAGATGGAAAGGCGTGTGCTCACATGCCCTATCCGAACAGGATCTTGGAAAGCCTGCGCCGCGTGGCGACCACCCATTCATCTTCCAGGCCAATGGCTTCGAAGATCTGCAACAGCTTGGCGCGCGCGGCGCCTTCGTTCCATTCACGATCCGCCTCGATCATGGCGAGCAATGTATCCGCGGCTTCATCACGGGCGCCCGCCGCAAATGCGGCTTCGGCAAATGCGAGCTGCTTCTCCATGTCATCCGGTGCAGCCCTGGCGGCATCGCGCAAGGCGGCCAGTTCGCTGTCATCGACCTGGCTGGCTGCAAGTTCGAGCGCGCTCTTGGCAGCTTCGATGGCGCTATCGCCGGCAAGCGCCGGATTGGCTTCCACCGCCTGCAGCACCGCCTTCGCTTCTTCCGCATTGCCGCTCTGGACGAGTGCGCGAATCAATCCGGCATGCGCCGCGGCATTCTCCGGCGCCATTTCCACGACCTGGCCGAAAATGCCCGCTGCGCGCTGCGGATCGCCTTCGGTGAGCGCGTGATCGCCCAGTGCGAGGAATTGTTCGAGATCTTCCTGCGAAGGCCCTGCCGCCGATGCATCGCCCGCGCCCGCCTCGATTGGCAGTTGTGCAAGCAACTGGTCGAGCACCTGCTTCAATTGCGATTCGCTGCGGGCGTTGGTGAGATCGGCCACCGGCTGTCCCTGGAACAGCGCATAGACTGTGGGGATCGACTGGACCTGGAACTGCGATGCGATGAACTTCTCTTCATCGACATCCACCTTCGCCAGAATCACGCCTTTCTCGGCATATTCCGTGGCGACTTTTTCAAGCACGGGGGCGAGCGCCTTGCACGGGCCGCACCATTCGGCCCAGAAATCGAGAATGACGAGCTTCGACATCGAAGGCTCGACCACATTCTTGCGGAAGCGGTCAACCGCCTTTTGCTCGTCGAGATTGAGACCCATGCTGGCCAAGATTTCTGCTCCTGTTCGGTTTCGGCGCCTGTGCGGCACCAGTGCGGCGAGTGTGCCCACCATGTGGGGCCTCGCCACTGTATGTAAAGGCGCTCGAAGGGGAGTGATAGTGCCGCCTTGCGCGGCAAATGACAAACAGGCGATTTTTCCCCTTGCCGGGGCTCACGCCCGCTGCTAATCGCGCCGCCTCCCCAGCGATAGTGCGGAATTGCCCACCATCGCGAGCGTCAGTGAGCGGGCGTAGCTCAGGGGTAGAGCACAACCTTGCCAAGGTTGGGGTCGGGCGTTCGAATCGCCTCGCCCGCTCCATTCTCCCATTCGAAAATATATGGTGATTGCCGGTCGTCGACGATTTCATGCCGTTCGTCGGATTGCCTGTAAAAGCGCTTGCATGTCCGGCCATGCGCACCTAGTTCGCGCGATATGTTATCACATTATACGAAGCGCGATCCTCTCGGCGCAGCCCGCATTCCCACTGTCATGATCTCTCGCTGTGCGCTGGCTTTCAGCCTGGCGGCCGCTCTCGGTGCTACACCGGCCGCGGCGCAGGAAGATGGCTCGCAACAGCCGGCAGAGCAGGATCAATCCGCAAGTCAGACTGACCAAGGGGCCGAAGCGGCCCAGCGCGCCGGGGCTACCCGGCAAGACGAATTCCACGGCCACTCGGATGATGCTGTAAACAACATAGTCGTTTCCGGCATCTTGCAGACGCACCGGCAGGACATGCTTTCCGGCGTCGGCCTGCTTTCGGGCTCAGACCTGGCTCAGGCCGTAAGGGCTTCGATCGGCGAGACGCTGGATCATGTGCCGGGCGTTTCTGCCACCTCCTTCGGACCCACGGCGTCGCGCCCGGTGCTGCGCGGACTACAGGGCGAGCGCGTGCGCCTGCTGACGGACGGGATCGGTTCGATCGACGTTTCCAATACCTCGGCCGACCATGCGGCGGTGGTCAATCCGCTGCTGGCTGACCGGATCGAGGTCCTGCGCGGGCCGCAATCGCTGCTCTATGGATCATCCGCCATTGGCGGCGTGGTCAATGTCATCGATCATCGCATCCCCGATGCCGTGCCCGACGAACCGGTGCATGTCGGTGCAATCCTCGGCTATGGATCAGCGGCCGAAGAGCGCTCCGCAGCCGGATCGATCGACGTCCCGATCACCAGCCAGTGGGTACTTCACGCCGATGGGAGCTATCTCAAGACTGACGACCTCAGGATCGGCGGCTATGCGCTGACTCCGGCCTTGCGCACGCAGGCGCTTGCTTCGGCGGCTCTGCCTCCCGCCGAGGGCGGCGATCCCGCATTTGCGGAGGTTGCTGCGATCCGCGGGAAACTGCCCAACACTGCCAGCGAGACCTGGACGGTGGGGGCTGGCGTCGGCTTCGTCGGTGATGGCGGCAATCTGGGTATCGCCTACAGCCATTATGACAGCCTCTATGGTGTGCCGGTCCGTTATGCCACGCAACCGGGCGAAGAGGCCGAGGCACCGCGCCTCAGCCTGTTGCAGAACCGGATCGATGCGCGTGCGGAAATCGATCCGGCAGGTGGCCTGCTCGAGAAAATCGCATTCCGCTATGGCTATGCCAATTATCGACACTTCGAACTGGAAGAGGACGGCGAAGTTGGCACTGCCTTCTATAACAAGGGGCAGGAAGCACGCCTGGAAATCACGCAGGCCAGGCGCGGGGCATGGTCGGGCGCCTTTGGCGGACAGTTCTTCATCCGCGATTTCGATGTGGTGGGCGAAGAAGCCTTCCTGCCGAAGAGTTCCAGCGCACAGGCGGGCCTGTTCACCGTGCAGCAGCTCGATTTCGACCGATTCAAGCTGGAGGCCGGTGCAAGGCTGGAACACACTTCGCATGAAGCGAAACCGCGTGACGGGCAGACGCAGTTCTTCAATGGGCGCCGCAGCTTTGACACGCTTTCCGGATCGCTCGGCGCGCTGTACCGGCTTGGCGGCGAATGGAGCGTCGGAATCAATCTTTCCAGCACCGAGCGTGCACCATCGAGCGAGGAACTTTTCGCCAACGGACCACACGCGGGGACCGAAGCGTTCGAGATCGGCAATCCCGATTTCACCACTGAGAAGGCCCGCAGCGTAGAAGCCATCATGCATGGTGCGGGGCCGGGCTATTCCCTCGAAGTTTCTGCCTATCACACCTGGTTCTCGGACTTCATCTATGAGGCGCAGACCGGCGAGATCGAGGACGGCCTGCCAGTGTTCCAGGCAACCCAGGCCGATGCGCGCTTCTACGGGTTTGAGGTGCAGGGATCGGCCGATCTGGCGAAGTTCGGAGCTGCGACGCTCACGGCAGATGGTCTGGCGGACTATACCCATGCGACAATCAAGGGCGTTGGCCCGGTGCCGCGCATCCCGCCGCTGCGTATGCTTGGCGGATTGACGCTGACTTCGCCCAAGCTGGATGTACGCGGCGAAGTCGAATGGACCAGCAAGCAGGACCGCGTCGCCGCGATAGAGACCACGACGCCGGGATTTACCATGGTCAATGCCGAAATGACCGTGCGACCCTGGGGTGACGCTTCACCGCTCAGCCTGGTGCTGTCGGCGAATAATATCTTCGACGTGAACGCGCGCCGCCATGCATCCTTCCTGAAGGATTATGCACCGCTTTCCGGCCGTGACCTGCGGATTACCGCGCGGCTTTCGATCTAGTCCACGCTCTATTCCTCGACGGCGAAGGTCAGCTCGGCGTGCTCTTCGAGCCGCCGGACCAGGTCTTCGCCGAGGAAGGAGCCAGGCGTCCCGATTCCGCCGGGCTTGCCGCAGGATAGCAGTGCGATGCCAGTTTCCGCGATCATGCGGCTGGTCGAGCCATAGCCAGGGTCGTATTTGCCCTTAACGCTGAAATGCAGGCTCTGGCCATCGAGCATTTCGGCTACGAAGAGCACGTCGTAGAAGCCGTTTTCGCGTTCTTCCTTGCTCGGTCCTTCACCCGGCTTGGGCGGCTTGGCCCCGAACGGATTCTTCATCATCTCGGCAACCGCATTGGCCGCTGCCTTGCCCGCTTCGCCCGGGCTGGTCAGGACCATTTCGTCATAAACGAAACCCTCGCCATAGGGGTGGCCGAGCAGGAAATTGGTGCGATGGACGTTCTTGGTGTTGATCGGCGCCATCACGAAGGGCGCGGCCCATTTGCCCAGTTCCTCTTCGTAATGAGGCACCATGCCGCTGGGCTGGTCGGGGCCTTCGAAACCGGGCGTAAGGCCGAAGGGGCTGCGCAGGATCGAAATCAGGCTGGGATCCTTGGCGAGCGCTTTCATGGTCTCGGTCAGGCTGGCCGCCGTCCCCCCGGAAAAGGTGCCCTGCATTGCGCGGACGCGGCCCTTGATCCGGGGCGCGGGCTTGCCGAAGCGCTTTTCGGCTTCCTTCTGCGCCATCAGCACGCCCAGATCGAATGGGATCGAATCGAAGCCGCTGGAAAAGCAGATATGCGCTCCGCTTTGCTTCGCCGCATCGCCGAACTGGTCGATCTTCTGCCGCATCCACACCGGCTCACCGCACAGATCGGCATAATCGGTGCCGGTCTTCACGCAGGCTTCGAGCAGCGCATCGCCATAGAGTTGGTAGGGCCCGACCGTTGTGATGACCACGCGTGTTCGGTTGCACATCGCCTCAAGGCTGGCGGGATCGTCCGAATCCGCAGTGATCAGGGCAGTATCGGCGGGCGCGCCGATTTCGTCCCGCACCTGTTGCAGCTTGGTGAGATTGCGCCCTGCCATGGCCCATGTCGGGCCATCGTCGCGACTGCCATAATGCTGGCCGAGATATTCGGCGACGAGGCGGCCGGTATAGCCGGTGGCGCCATAGACGATGATGTCGAACTCGCGGGATTCAATGGACATGTCGCTCTCCTTTGCCCGCCGGAATGCGCCGGGCGTGCATGAGAGTCAAAACCGCTACGGCAAGGCGGTTCCCACCAGAAGGCCCCACCGATTGCTCGGTGGGGCCTCAGGTCGGTTCAGTACTCATCGTACCGAACCTATTTGACCTGCTCCCGCTTGCCCGGCGCGAAGATCTTCTCGCGGATCTGGGCTTCGATATCCTGGCGGCATTCTTTCCGATAGCGCGGGGTGTGCAGGCTGTTGACCCTCTTGCACGAACGGCGGGCAAACTTGCGCACTTGCTGGTCGACTTTGGCAATGCCTTCGGCAGTGGCAAGCTGGGCTGGCGAATAGGTAAATTCTAGCTCCTTGGCATGCGTGACTTCGGCGAATGTGCCAAAAGTGGCGCTGATTGAGGCGATCGCGCAAGCGAGCTTGGTTACGAAACGATTGGTCATGTTCAGTCTCCTATAATTGTTGTTTCACCGTGTCTGCGGCGATGGGGAGACAATGATCGGAGAGCCGGTCTACCGATAGTTCGCGAAGCGAAGCAGGCCGCTACGGATTGCGCAGCAAGCCACTACGAATTCCGTAGCGATTGTGAAAAATGGCAGAATTCCGTATAGAACGGGCCTTCGCCATATGTGGAGAGCGATGGATTGACGGAACCTGCCAGCCATTGTCCGGCCAACAAGGCAGCCGACATGCTTGGTGACAAATGGGTGTTGCTGGTGCTGCGCGCGATGATCCTGGGCGCAACGCGTTACTCCGATTTCACCGCTGCAATCCCACGCATCTCTCCTTCGGTGCTCAGCGGGCGGCTCAAGCAGATGTGCGAGAACGGTTTGATCCTGAAGCGTGGCGAAGCTGGCCAGCAGGCGACTTACCGCCTCACCCCGTCAGGGCGAGACGCGCAACCGATCGTCGCCATGCTGTCCGAATGGGGCCTCAAATGGGCCAAGCGCAACACGCAGGTCGACCAGATCGACGTCGGCGCTACGATGTGGGATTTTCACCGTACGCTGCAACTATCGGAACTGCCCGACGGCGAGACCGTGTTCGCATTCACGCTGAACGATATCGACCGGCACAACCGCTGGTGGATTGTCGCATCGCAAGGCACGGTCGACTTGTGTGACAGCGATCCCGGCAAGCCGGTCGATCTCTATGTCAACGGACCGCTCTGCACCATGATCGAGATATGGCGGGGGGAGTCCGAGCTGGAGTCTGCGCTGCGTTCGGAAGAGATCCTGCTGACCGGTGAACCAATGGTGGCCGACAGCGCAAAGCACTGGTTCCCGATGTCGCCCATTGTCCGGGCCAAGGCGGCGGGCATGGATCTGACTGCAATGAGCTTGGGCGCAACCCCCAGCTAGAGTCTGGGCAGCGTCACTCCGCGCTGCCCCATATATTTGCCCGCACGGTCCTTGTAGCTTGTCTCGCAGCGTTCATTGCCCTGCAGGAAGAGGAACTGGCAGGCCCCCTCATTGGCGTAGATCTTGGCAGGCAAGGGCGTGGTGTTGGAAAACTCCAACGTCACATGGCCTTCCCAGCCAGGTTCCAGCGGCGTGACATTCACAATGATCCCGCATCGGGCGTAAGTGCTCTTGCCCAGGCAGATCACCAGCACGTCTTCCGGCACGCGAAAATATTCGACAGTGCGCGCGAGCGCGAAGGAATTGGGCGGGATCACGCAGACATCGGTCTTGCGGTCGACGAAACTGTTGGAGGCAAAGTTCTTCGGATCGACCACCGCGCTATCGACATTGGTGAAGATCTTGAACTCGTCAGCCACCCGCGCGTCATAGCCGTAAGAGCTGAGCCCGTATGAGATGCAGCCTTCGCGCCTTTGCGCTTCGACGAAAGGCTCGATCATGCCTTCGTCCTGCGCTTTCGCACGAATCCACTTGTCGGAAAGAATCGCCATATCCGTGTGATTCCGCACACAGGGCATTTGGGCAAGCGCGCAGACGGGTTTTCCCCGCTTTCACCTCCGGTGCGGGCTATTTGATCGGCTTGGCGCGAAGCCGCGGGTTGAGCAGCGTGATGTGGTTGAGCCACTTCTTCGGCCGCCGCAGCATGTCGCGCGGATAGTCGACCTTCAGCCCGACGATTTCAGCCATTTTCCCGACGAAATGGATGCAATTGCGCGTGTCGAGATCGTAGAACTTGCCCGGCGCATCGCGCCATGCCTTCATCTCGGCGACGATCCGGTGGTATTGCTCGTCGCTGATCGGGATGGTGAAATGGCGGTTGGTCTTCCTGAGATATTTGGGCTCTTCGATCGAAATATCCTGATAGACCGGCCCGCGCAGCACGGCGGGGCTCACCTTCTTTGCGGTGAAGCCGTAATTTTCGTGCACTGGCTCACCCGTTTCATCCAGCGTCCCTTCGAGCACGATGAAAGTGTGCGGATAACGCCCGACCAGCACCGATCCGTTGAAGCTGTGAAAGCTCAGATTCACCTGCGCCTGAAGCGGCGTAGTGAAGACAAGCGCAATGACGGCGAGACATATCGAGATCAGGCGACCCATCGGGCGGTTCCTAGCCCGATCGGCGCTTAACCTGCAAGAAGGCTTGCATTTCCTCCTGCTGCGGTGGTGTCGATGCAGACGACGCGTTCGGTCGCAAAACGTGCGACATATTGCGGTCCGCCAGCCTTCGGGCCGGTGCCTGAAAGGCCTTCACCGCCGAATGGTTGGCTTTCAACCACCGCGCCGATCTGATTGCGGTTGACGTAGAAATTGCCGACCCGCGCGCGTTCCTCGACGAAGCGCCGCACGGCATCGATGCGGCTGTGTAGGCCCAGCGTCAGGCCGAAGCCCGTCGCGTTGATATCGTCGATCACCTTTTCGAGCTCACTTGCCTTGAAGCGCGCGACATGCAGCACGGGGCCGAAATTCTCACGCTTCAGGTCGAGGATCGAATCCAGCTCGATGATCGACGGCGCGACAAAGCAGCCCTTGGCGGCTGAACGGGGTAGCTTGAGCCGCCAGACGGTGCGCCCGTCATTCTTGCGCCGCCGCGCAACATGGCGTTCGAGCGCGGCCTTGGCGTCAGGATCGATCACCGGTCCGACATCGGTCGAAAGCTGCGCCGGATCGCCCACGTCGAGCGCTTCGAACGCGCCACGGATCATCTCCAGCATACCGTCCGCAACGTCATCCTGGATGTAGAGCATGCGCTGCGCGCTGCAGCGCTGGCCCGCGCTCTGGAAAGCACTGGCGACGACATCGCGCGCGACCTGTTCGGGCAAGGCCGAGCTATCGACGATCATCGCATTCTGTCCGCCGGTCTCCGCGATGAAGGTGGCGATCGGCGCGTCGCGCGCGGCGAGAGCGCGGTTGATCGCCTGCGCCGTTTCGGTCGAGCCGGTGAAGGCCACGCCCGCGATGCGCGGGTCCGACACGATGATCTGGCCGACGTCGCCCGCGCCGGGGAGCAGCTGGAACACTTCCTCTGGAATGCCCGCCTGGTGGCACAGCCTGACTGCAAGCGCGGCAATCAGCGGTGTCTGTTCGGCCGGCTTGGCCACCACGGTGTTGCCCGCAGCGAGCGCGGCGGCAGCGGGGCCGATGAAGATCGCAAGCGGGAAGTTCCACGGGCTGATCGTGGCGAAAACGCCGCGCCCATGAAGGCTCAAGCGGTTTTCCTCACCCGTTGGCCCCGGCAGCGGCATCGATCCAGTGAACAGCCGTCGCGCTTCGCTGGCGTAATAGCGCAGGAAATCGACCGCTTCGCGCAGTTCAAGCACGGCATCGACAAGGGTTTTGCCCGCTTCGCGCTGGCACAGCGAGAGGAACTCGTCCGTATGCGCTTCAAACTCATTGGCCGCGGCTTCCAGCAGTAGTGCGCGTTTTTCGCCGCCCAGCCTATCCCAGCCATGCTGAATGGCGCTGGCGCGTGTAATTGCCAATTGCACTTCTTCAGGCAGGCTGTCGCGCCGCGTGCCGACTTCCACCGTCAGGTCTTGCGGCATGGTGATCGGTGCGGTTTCGCCCTCTTCTTCCGAGCGAAACGTCGGCTCTGCATGCCATTGGTGGCCTTCAAGCGCCTTCAGTCGCACTAGCAGCGGCTCGCGCACCAGCGGATCGGCCAGATCGACACCCGCACTGTTGGTGCGGCCAGGGAAGATGTCTTCGGGCAGGGCGATGGCCGGATTGCGCCTGGGCTCCAGCGCAGCAAGCTCGGCCACCGGATCGGTGACGAGTTCGGCCACCGGCACTTCGGCATCTGCCATGCGGTTGACGAAGGAGCTGTTGGCTCCGTTCTCGAGCAACCGCCGAACGAGATAGGCCAACAATTCCTTGTGACCTCCGACCGGTGCGTAAATGCGCACCCTGGTCTGTTTGTTCGCGCCTTCGACTGCGGCGAGCGTCTCGTAGACTTCCTCGCCCATGCCGTGCAGGCGCTGAAACTCGAACGGTTCGGTACTGCCGCCATGCTGGTCGAGCGCCTTGATTGCCCCGATGGTGTAGGCGTTGTGGGTGGCGAAAGCGGGATAGATCGCATCGCGCGCGGCCATCAGTTTCGCGGCGCAGGCGAGATAGGAAACGTCGGTCGCCACCTTGCGGGTGAAAACGGGGAAGTCCCTGTGTCCGCCAACCTGACTGAGTTTGATCTCGGTATCCCAGTATGCGCCCTTGACCAGCCGTACCATCAGTTTGCGGTCATGGCGGCGAGCGAGCTTCACGATCCAGTCGCATAACGGCGCACCACGCTTCTGATAGGCCTGGATGGCGAGGCCGAAGCCTTCCCAGCCCTGCGGCGTGCCATTGGCGAATATCTCGTCGTCGCGGACAAGCGCTTCGATGATGTCGAGCGAAAGCTCGAGGCGCTCGGCCTCTTCGGCGTCGACGGTGAAATGCATGTTCGCATCGCGCGCCTTGATTGCCAGCTCCTTCAGGATCGGCACCAGAGCGGCGGTCGCAGCCTCTGCGTGAAGGAAATCGTATTTGGGGTAGAGCGCCGAGAGCTTGACCGAGATTCCTGGCGAATTCGCAACTCCGCCTTTGGTCTCCTTCGCCAGCCGGTCGATCGCACTTGAATAGGCCTGCCGGTAGTTTTCTGCATCGGCGAAGGTCATCGCCGCTTCGCCCAACATATCGAAGCTGTGCGTCAGGCCGCGCTTGCGTTCAGGCGCGGCACGCTTGAGCGCTTCGCCAATCGTGCGACCGAACACGAATTGTCCGCCAAGGATGCGCATTGCCTGCAACACCGCCTTGCGCACGACCGGCTCGCCCAGGCGGTTGATCGTCTGCTTGAGCGTCTTGCCCATCCCGCGCTGGTGTTGCTCGGGCCGCTCGAGCACTTCTCCTGTAAGCATCAAGGAGAAAGTCGCGGCGTTGACGAAGGTGGAAGAACTTTCGCCCAGGTGCTCGCCCCAGTCGATATCGCCCAGCTTATCGCGGATCAGCGCATCTGCGGTGGCATGATCGGGGACGCGCAACAGCGCCTCCGCCAGGCACATCAGTGCGATCCCCTCTTCCGTGGCGAGCCCGAAAGTATGGAGGAAGGCGTCGATCCCGCTCGCCTTTGTCTTGCGCGCGCCTTCGATCAGCTGTGTGGCGAGCTCCGCAGCCTCGCCATGTACGCGCGTGGCAGGGCCCGCCTGCTTGAGCCGTTCCGCAACGCAAGCGTCCTCCTCTTCGCGATAGGCGCGCCGCAGCGCCGAACGGTCGATGGGGGGTGGGTTGGACACTATGAACCGACTCCGAAATAGCGACTCTAACTCGGTCGCCCTCTGGACCCGGTTTCAATTGCAATCAAGCCGTGCGCCGCCAACCGAGGCAGAGCGGATCTACTCCGGGTTCAGCAAACGCCCCGCAACCGCATCGAGTTTGGCCAGCACAGCAGGATCATGCTGGTCCGGTGCCGTAATCACGGCGTCTTCCAGTGCGAAATCGATCGGTGAAGGCTCACGTTCCGCAGGGAGTGCGGCGATGAAGCCTGCGATCGCATCACGGGCAAGCTTGCCGTTCAACTGCATCTGCGCGACGACTTGCGCGACATCCACGTCTTCACCTTCGCGCCAGCAGTCATAATCTGTTGTCATGCCGACGAGCGCGTAGGGAAGCTCGGCTTCGCGGGCCAGCCTGGCTTCCGGCAGCGCGGTCATCCCGATCACGTCCGCTCCCCAGTCGCGGTACATCTGGCTTTCAGCCCTGGTCGAGAATTGCGGGCCTTCGATCGCGACATAGGTCGCACCGGTCGCGAGCTTGCCCTTGGCTGCGGCGATGGCTTTGGCCACCATGTCCGAGAGACGGGCGCAGACCGGATCGGCCATCGAAACATGCGTCACGAATCCATCGCCGAAGAAGCTCGCCGCGCGGCCCTTCGTCTGATCGATGAATTGCTCCACCACCGCGAAGCGGCCGGGCTCGATCTCTTCGCGCAGACTGCCGACCGCCGAAATGGCCAGAATGTCCGTACAACCGGCACGCTTCAGGGCATCGATATTGGCGCGCGAATTGAGTGAGCCAGGGGCGACTGGATGGCCGCGGCCATGACGCGGCAGGAAGCGCACGCGCACATCGCCAATGCGGCCGCACAGCACTTCGTCGCTGGGCTTACCCCAGGGTGAATCGATCGCGATCCATTGCGCGTCTTCCAGACCCTCGATCGCGTAAAGCCCCGATCCGCCGATTATCCCGATTGTCCACGGGCTGGTCATCTACTTCCCCGTTTGCACATTGCGCCGCCAGTTTGGCGCATCCTTAATGCGCTTAGCTGCGACTTGGCAAAGGAATGGTTAGCATTCGGTTGCCTTACGCACAGAGAGTTGGCTGCCAAGGCTAATTTTCGGGTGGAATCCGCAGACTCGCAAAGGATTTGCCTTTGGATCCGAAAAAGTTCAATTTTGAAACGCGATTCCCCCGTCAAGATTACAGAATCGAGAGAGGCACTTTCCGATGGCAACGCAATACAAGAATTTGATCAACGGCCAGATGGTCGAAAACGGCGAATGGCTCGACGTAGTCAATCCCGCAAACGAGGAAGTCATTGGACAGGTTCCGGCCTGCGGCAAGGCCGAACTGGATCAGGCTGTCGCTGCTGCACGGGCTGCTTTCAAGACCTGGAAGAAGGTGCCGATCGAAGAACGGCGCGCAGCGCTTAACGCCATGGCCGATGCCATCGCCGAGAATCATGAGGAGCTCTATCGCCTGCTAACTGCCGAGCAGGGCAAGCCACATGCCCAGGCAATGGGCGAGATCGGTGCAGCTCCAGCCATCATCAGGGCGCAGGCCGGCCTTAGCCTCGAGGATGAGATCAACGAGGACAGCGACAAGCGCCTCAGCCGCACGCGCCGTGTACCCGTGGGTGTCGTTGCCGGAATCGTGCCCTGGAACTTCCCGGTGCTGATGGCAGTGCAGAAGATTGCACCGGCGCTCCTGTCCGGCTGCACCATCGTGCTCAAGCCTTCGCCCTTCACGCCGCTGACCACGCTGCGCATTGCAGAGCTGATCGCGGACAAGGTGCCGCCGGGTACTGTGAATGTCATTACCGGCGAGGATTCGCTCGGCCCGCTGATGACCGGCCATCCTGATGTCGACAAGATCACTTTCACCGGTTCGACTGCGACCGGCAAGAAGATCATGGAAGGCGCAAGCCATGATCTCAAGCGCATCACGCTGGAGCTTGGCGGCAACGACGCCTCAATCGTTCTGCCCGATGCCGATCCCAAGAAGGTTGCCGAACAGCTGTTCTGGTCGAGCTTCACCAATGCGGGGCAGATCTGCGTCGCGGCCAAGCGCATCTATATCCATGAGGATATCTATGACGAGCTGAGCCAGGCGATTGCCGATTATGCCAAGACTGTGGTCGTGGGCGACGGCGCGCAGCAAGGCACCGGAGTCGGCCCGATCCAGAACAAGAAGCAGTTCGACCGGGTTTGCGAGCTGATCCAGGATGCCAAGGACCATGGCTACAAGTTCCTGGTCGGCGGTGAGGTCGATCCTTCGGGCTCTGGTTATTACGTGCCGATCACCATTCTCGACAATCCGCCCGAAGATGCTCGGATCGTGGCGGAGGAGCAATTCGGTCCGGTCATGCCGTTGATGAAGTTCTCGACCGAAGCGGAAGTGATCGAGCGAGCCAATAATTCGGATTATGGCCTCGCAGGCGCCGTTTGGACCAGCAATCCCGACAAGGGCGTGGAAATTGCCGAACAGCTTGAAACCGGCACGGTCTGGGTCAACGAGTTCCTCCATCTCTCGCCACTTTCGCCTTTTGGCGGGCACAAGAAGTCCGGCTTCGGCGTCGAGTATGGCGAGGAGGGTCTCAAGGAATTCACCTATACGCAGGTCATCACAGTAAAGCGGGACAAAGTTCCCGCTTGATGATTGCCTGAACTTCCATGATTGAACGGCCGCTTGGGGATGCCCGGGCGGCCGTTTTTGTTTGAGGGGGCGAGATGGCGTTGGAACAGGGTCTTGCGCGGGCGATGGAGCGTGTTGGACTGGGCGGTTTGTCGGGCCTTGTGCGGCTTACCGGCGGCGCGACGATGGAAAGCTGGCGCTTCGAAGCAGGTGGCGAGCAATATGTCCTGCGTCGCGCGCCTTCTCTCGACTTCATGCAGGGGCGGCCCTTTGGCCATGCGACCGAAGCCGCGGTCATTCGCGCCGCACATGCGGCAGGGGTGACAGCGCCCGAGGTGGTGACCGTGCTCGAAGAGAGCGATGGCATCGGCAGCGGCTTCGTGATGCGCGCGCTGCCCGGCACGCCCGATCCGCGCCAGATTCTGGCAATGGAGGATGCAGGAACCATCCTGCGTGAGGCGGCGCGCGATCTCGCCCGGATCCATTCGCTGCGGCGGGAGGATATTCCCGCCGACGTTCCGGTAATGGATTATCGCGCCTCGATTGCCGACCTCAGACAGCAATTCGAGGATGCGGGCGGCGATCGGCCGATCATCGCGCTGGGCCTCAGATGGATGGAGGACAATTGCCCCGATCCTGTGGAGCCCGTGCTCAACCATGGCGATTTCCGGCTCGGGAACATTCTGGCCAGGGACTCTCACCTCACTGGAGTGCTCGACTGGGAGCTGGCCCATTTCGGCGATCCGCACGAAGATCTGGCATTCGGCTGCATGGCGGTGTGGCGCTTCTCCCGTGTCGACCGGCCCGCGCTGGGGCTGGGTTCGCTTGAGGATTATGTCGCCGCCTATGAAGCGGAAAGCGGCGTGAAGCTCGATGCAGGCCGGTTCCGTTTCTGGCTGATCTACCGCACGGTCTGGTGGGCGCTTGGATGCCTCAGGAATGCGGATCTGTGGCGAAGCGGAGAAGATCGCATGCTCGAGCGTGTGGTTATTTCGCGCCGCACCAGCGAGCAGGAACTGGACCTCCTGCTGCTGCTGGAGGATGAAGCCCCCGAAGCCGAGCAGGACCGCCCGCTTCCAGAGCCGGAAGAAGCGCCGGAACCTGTGGGCGAATCCAGCGCAGGGGAGATCGCGACAGCCGTTTCCGAATGGCTTGAAACCATGAAGGATCGGGTGGAGGGGCATGACCGTTTCCAGCTTGCCGTCGCGCGCAATGCGCTGGGCATGATCGCACGTGGGGATGGTTGCTTCGCTGAATATGACGATGAGATCCTGGCGCAGGAACTGCTTGATGGGGATCGTTCGCTCGCGTCGCCGGGGCTGCTCGCCCTGCTACGCCGCAACGCGCTCGACAAGCTTGCGTCTGACGTTCCGAAATATCCCATGCTCGCGCTCGCTCGCGCCAAATGGATCGGAGAGGAATAGGAGCCTATGGATTTCGCCATCCCCGCCGATTTGCAGGCCTATCTCGATGAGCTCGACGCCTTCATCGAAGCGGAGATCAAGCCGCTCGAGCAGGCCGACGACAACATTCGTTTCTTCGATCATCGCCGCGAACATGCCCGTACCGATTGGGACAACCAGGGATTGCCGCGCCGCGAATGGGAGGAATTGCTGCAGGAAGTGCGCCGCCGGGCGGACAAGGCAGGTCACTGGCGTTTCTCAGCGCCAAGGAAATATGGCGGCAGGGACGGTTCGAACCTCTGGATGGCGGTGATCCGCGAGCATTTCGCGCGCAAGGGCCTGGGCCTTCACAACGATCTCCAGAACGAACATTCGATCGTCGGCAATTTCCCCTTCGTGGCGATGTTTGAAACCTTCGGGACGGAGGAGCAGAAGCAGGAGTTCATCCTTGGCGGGTTTGCCCAGGACCCCAAACTTGCGCGCCGCGTCGCCTTTGGCCTCACCGAACCGCATCACGGTTCCGACGCGACCCATATGGAAACCTGCGCGGTGCGCGAAACACGCGACGGGATCCAGGGCTGGCGCATTGATGGCGAGAAGATGTGGATCACCGGCATGCATGTCGCAACCCATTGCGCGATGTTCGCCCGCACTGGCGGAGCGGATGGCGATGCGCGCGGGATCACCTGCTTCCTCGTCCCCAACCCGACCGAGGGCCTCGAAATCGAGGAGTGGATGTGGACCTTCAACATGCCGACCGATCATCCGCGCCTCTCGGTCAACAAGGTCTGGGTACCGGATAGCGCGATCCTGGGCGAGGAGGGCAAGGGTCTCGCTCTGGCGCAGAGCTTCGTTCACCAGAACCGCATCCGCCAGGCGGCCTCATCGCTGGGCGCGGCGCAGTATTGCGTCGATGAAAGCGTCAGATATGCGCGCGAAAGGAAGCCATTCGGCGAGGAACTGGCTCGGAATCAGGCGATCCAGTTCCCCCTGGTCGAGCTCGCCACGCAGTGCGAGATGCTGCGCCTGCTGATCTTCAAGACGGCGTGGGAGATGGACAATATGCCGCATGAGGAGATCGAGAAGACGATCTCCGACAAGGTCAGCATGTGCAATTACTGGGCGAACAGGCTGGTGTGTCAGGCGGCGGACCGCGCGATGCAGGTGCATGGCGGGATCGGCTATTCACGCCACAAGCCCTTCGAGCATATCTTTCGCCACCACCGCCGCTATCGCATCACCGAAGGCGCGGAGGAAATCCAGATGCGCAAGGTTGCGGCCTATCTGTTCGGATACGCCGGACCGAAGAAGGGGCGGTTCGCGTAAACGGCCTGCGATCCTCTATTCGAACTCGGGCTCCGGCGCGGTGATAGTTTCGCGGCGCGCGACGAAATAAAGCGCAGTTCCGGCCACCAATAGAACGCCCAGCAGCGCGAAGGCGCTCTGGGGGGCCTGAAGGATTGTGAAGATCGCAAAGAGGGCAGTGACGGCAATTACCGGCCACCAATAGAACCGCAATATGCCGTCGTGCCTTTCGTCGGAACGGCGCATGAGCACTACGAATGCGGCCAGAAAACAGAGGGTCATCCCTTGCGCGCCGAGCGCTGTCACGGTGGCCAGAAAAGTAAAGGCTCCGCTCGCGAGCATGATGACGACGATGCCCGAAAACAGCAGGATCGCCCGGTCGGGTGTCTGCAAGCGCGGCGATACATGCGCGAAAGTCGCAGGCAACAGGCCGCGGTCGGCCATGGCGAATACCACGCGCGGCCCCGCAATGAAGAAGCTGAGGGCGTTTGTGGCGATAGAGAATATCGCAGCGAGGCTGAGCAACAGTGCGCCTCTCTCGCCCATCACTGCCCGCGCGGCATCTGCCAGCGGTGTTGAATCGCCTTCGCCCTGCGGCGCGCCGGCGGCGATATAGGCCCATTGCACCGCCATGTAGAAGGCGATGATCAAACCGAGCGACGCAAGCATGGTCACAGGCAGGTCGCGGCGTGGATTCTTCAACTCGCCGGCCGAATAGGACGAACTGTTCGCGCCCGAGAATGCGAAATAGACGAGCAAGGCGACGCTCTCGAACGCGGAGAACCTGGGCATGGCGTATTCGGTTGCGATCCCTCCCGAGGCGTAGGCTAGGATGCACAGAAGCAGGATTGGACTTAACTTCAGGATCGTACCGACCACGAGCCCTTCGACGCTGTTTCTCATGCCCGAGATCGTGATGCCGGTCATCGCGATCAGCAGGAACGCTAG
Source organism: Altererythrobacter sp. (assembly GCF_050299635.1). Classification (NCBI taxonomy): domain Bacteria; kingdom Pseudomonadati; phylum Pseudomonadota; class Alphaproteobacteria; order Sphingomonadales; family Erythrobacteraceae; genus Altererythrobacter; species Altererythrobacter sp. The sequence continues at coordinate 26,682 of NZ_JBNKWF010000024.1, read as the reverse complement.
CGCAATCCCCCGCGCTTCGGCTTGTGTGAAGATCGGAAATATGACCGACAGATAGGAAACCAGCACATAGAGCGTTGCGGCGCGTCCGGCGGCCATTGACAGGACCATGATCCAGCCAACCTGGAAGCCAACGAATGGGCCAAAGGCAACTTGTGTCCAAAGCTGTGGCCCGCCCGATGATCGGAACATGTTCGAAAGGCGTGCCGATACGAGGATTCCGCAAGCGAACAGCAGGCCGAAGATGAGAAACGTCCACGGAGCGAAATTGCCGACTTCCGCATAGAGGAGCGCAGGCAGCGCGAAAATTCCCGCACCAATCATCCCGTTGACACTCATCAGGGTCGCGCCGAGCGGCCCAACCACTCGCGGCGGCTTCAGATTTTCAGCGATTGCTTGTCCCCCCAGCAGGATCGCGCCCCTGCATGGGAGGCTAGAGCCGCTGCCCGCATTGTCAAACGCAATCGATCCAGACTGAACGCGGGGTTCCCCAGGATTGGCTAGGTGAACCTATTAGGTTAGAGCATGCTCTTGGCGGTACCGCAATCCATCCCGCCCAACGTGACGGCGGGGCACGGCTCGCATCCATAAGGCAAGCCAAATTGGTTCAATAAATTCAGAATCTATAACCAATACGTAGTCCTACGCGGATTGCATCATCGCCATAGCGCTCGTCATTGGACTTGCGCAGCCGGTATTCGGCGCTGGCGGAAGCGTAGAGCCCACGGGAATCGCGGCCCCAGGCGATATCGACCCCGGGTGCAACGAAGCTATCCTCGCGCAAGCTGCCATCGGGGTCGCCCCGCGCTATGCGGCTATCATACTTCCATTCGCGATATTCGAGCGAAGGGCGCACGCGCAACCGCTTGGCAATCGGCAGGCTGTATTTGATCCTTGCCCCGCTGCGCCGATAGCTTCGGCGCGGGGAATCCTTGCTGTCCATTTCCTCGTGGCGCAGGTCGAGCCGGATCCAGTGGTAGGAGCCGAGCCGGCGGCTGTATTGCGCGTCGAGGCGGTATCCGTGGCCCTTGGCCGGAGTGCTCAGATCGTATTCGCGCTCGCGATATTGCGCGGAGAGACGGATGCGATCGTCGCCCCTTTCCCATTGCAGCCGTGCATCGGCGCTGGATTGGTCGGCAGTCGCCAGGGTCTCGAGGACGGCGATATTCTCGACTCTGCGCGCCCGCATACGAAGCTCAATTTCTTCGGAGACCTGATGCGTTAGCTGTATCGTCCCACCGATGCTTTCTCGCGTGTCGCGAGACTTGTCGTGATAGTCGAACACGCTTGCATCGATCTTCACGCGAACCTTGGTCTTCTCATTCGGCTCCCATTGCGCGCCCACATCGCCACTTGCGCCGAAACCGGAGCTATCGACATCGTCGCCCTCGTTGAAGTCGAGATCCGACTGGACAGCGCGCAGCTCGACCCGAGCAAAGACATCGAAATTGCCATCATCTTTGGCGCTGACCGGGCTTATGGCCCACAACCCCGTCGCAAGCGACATGGCCAGGACCGCTTTGGCAGCCCATTTCATCGTCTCAATCTTCACCATTGTGATCCTTGTTGCGGAGGCTTGCCTGCGCCTGTTCAAGCGCTGCGTGGACATCGCCCTTGCCGAAATATGCCGCCATCAGCTCGCCTTCGTGGCGCCGCGCGTCCTCGCTGAGTTTCGGCTCGCCGAAAGTCCCGGCAGTGCCTGCAACCTGATGAAGCAAATGTTTGATTTCCATGATAATATCTTCGCCGGCAGGTTCGATCGAAAGGGCGTGCTCGATCCGCTCCAGCGTTTGCTGCTTGCGCTGATCGAACTTCTCCCTAAGCGCCTCGAACGCCGTTGACCGAAGCCGGGACCTCCCTTTTGCCGTGGCGTGGCCCCAGGCGCGCAGCGCGCTGCGCAAATCTTCTATGCCGACCGGCTTCTCCAGGAAGGCCTGCATGCCTGCGGCACGATAGCTGCGAACCTCGTCGAGATCGGTTGCAGCTGTCACTGCAATGATGGGAAGCTCTTTTTCGCCAATGCCCTGCGCGCGCAGGCGGCGGGTCGTTTCGACCCCGTCGAGAATTGGCATCATGACGTCGACGAGGAGCAAGGAGTACGGCCGCCCATCGGCTGCCGCTTCCTCGATCATTGCGATCGCGTCGAGCCCGTTGCTTGCGACGTCCATGTCGATCGACAGATGTTTCGCCATTGTCAGCATCATCTCGGCGCTGATCGGCGTGTCTTCTGCCAGCAACACGCGCAGTCCGGCAGCACCGGCGAAGCTATCGCTCGATGCGCCTGCGGCCTTGCCCTTGCGGGACCAGCTCTTGGGCGGGTGTTCAAACACAGGATGCCAAATGAGCGATGTTGGTTAAAATCGGACTAACCTTGATCGCCCGGTTAGTTGATCGTTGCAGACCGGAGGGTTCGCGGCAGCTCTCAGGGCGCGGCGTGTCGGCCCGCTGTCCAGGAGTCGCTCTTCGAGGTTTCGGAACATTGCTAACGCGAAATTAACGATAACTACCTAGCCCGTCTGACTGGCAGGGCGATTTCGGCCCGCCTTTGGCAGCAGGGGCAAGCTGTCAAACCGGAACATTCCGATGCGCAGAGGCCTTGCGCAGTGGACAGCAGGGGGATCTCATGACCGGCACGCGGCCTGATATACGCCTGCGCATTTCCCCGCCAATTCCTGCCCAGGCACCGCCAGTTCGAGAAATTGTGCCTTGCCTTCCGTGACTGACCGCAGATCGCCCGCTGGGGGCATGGCGCGCCACAATACGCGCGCGTATCCGCGTGCGCTCATGCGCGCGGGCAAGCGCGCGTGGGCGCGGCTCATGGCTCGAGAGGCGTTCGGAAGCTGGTTTGCCCCACTGCTGATCGTCGCCGCTGTCGCCGCGCTGCATCAGGCCGGACTGTTCCGCCAAATCGATGGTCGCTTCTTTGACGCGGCGACCCTGAACGAACAGGGCACTGCGGCGAAGGTCGTGGTGATCGAGCGAGATACTCCATTCGAGGGATCCGGCACCACTCGTTTCGATCGGCTCGACGCGGCGCTTGCGGGCCTTGGCGTCGAGAGGATCGGTTATCTCGGCCAGCGGCCTGCCTCATTGGCGGATACTCCGGTTCCCGTCGTGATCGGCCTTCCGGCGCAGCGGGTTCCCGCTAGCAAAGCCTGGAAACTCGCCGGTGCCCAGGAAACCGGGGACCGGAACTCCACCGTGATCGAAGCCGCGCGCGTGCTGGCCCCCGCGCAATATGGCATCAACCGTAGTCAGATCGCTTCGCTTGCGGGCGTAGAAGGCTCGCTTCCGGTGTTCGATGCCACATTGGCCGGGGTGCGTCCGGCACAGAACGAGTATCTCGTGAGGACGCCTCGACGCCAAAGCATTCCGGTGCTGCGCGCAAGCCAGGTGATCGAGGGACAGCTTGGCAGCGGGGAACTGGTCGGCACTGTAGCGCTCGTCGGGCGACCTGATGCACTCGATGGCCGCCTCATCACACCGCTCACGCCAACGGCATATTCGACGAGTGAAGCGATTTTCCGCGCGCATTCGGTGAACACCTTGCGCGGGGGCCGGGCTGCCTACCCGGCGGGGACGTGGGAGGCCTGGCTGCTGCTGGGCATCGCTGGACTGGTGCTCGCGCTTGCCTATCGCCGGATCGACGCCAAGCGGCTGGCGCTGGTATTCCCTCTCGCAATTTCGATCATGGTAATTGGTGGAAGCTGGGCTGCATTGCAGTTTGCGGGCAAGCTCCTGCCCGTTTCGGCGCTGCTGCTGGCTCCGTGGCTGGTAACATTCCAGCGCATCATCGCTCGCGAGAAATGGCAGGATCGGCGGCTGGACGAAGCGTCCTCTCGCGCCGTACAGCTCTCCTTCCGCCGCTCGGCCTTGCGTGAAGGCGCGAACCTTCCGCAACTGATCGGTCACGCGGCGCGGCTGGCGGGTGTTGAGCGCAGCCTTGTCTTCGAACGGCGCGAGAATGGATCGCTGCAGGAAATCAGCGCGCATGATGCGTCGCTTGACGATATCGCGCTGGAACAACGCAAGCTTGCGCCGATCCTCGGTGAATTGCGACAGACGTTGAGCCCGCGCGATGCCGCAGATCTCGTTCCGGGCTGGGAAGCGCCCGCGCGGATCGACTGGATGGGCGGGGGCGAGCATGACCTGTACTGGATCCATACCCGGCCCGGTGGATCGAACCCTGGCAAATCGGCACAGCTCATTCGCGCGATCGCGGCATCTTTCCGCGAACTTCTGAAATGGCGCGCCAATCTCAATGCGCGATCGCGGCAGGACGAACGCTTCAAGCCGATCGATGAAAGAGTCGCCAGCGCCATTGCGCTGGTGGCGCGCGAATCCGAACAGATCCGCCATGGCTTCGACACCGCCGACACGGCAGTGATGATATTTCACCTGATCGGTTCCCCGCTGCATGCCAATGCGAAGATGCAGGACATCTATCGCGACGCCGGACTGGTCGTGTCCGACAGCAGCTTGCCGGATGTGCTGGCCGCTCTGACGGAGCTCGACGAACCGCGCATCGAAGCGATGTTGCACGATTTGATGCTCAATGGTGGCGAGATGCGGATGCCGATGCGCAAGCTGGGGCCGGAGGAACGCGTGCTGCGGCTCGCTGCACCCGCTCGCCGTGCGCGCAGCGCGGACCGTGTGCTGGTGCTCGAGGCAATCGACGTTTCCGACCTGCTTCGCGCTTCCGATCTGCGCCAGGCCGTGGCGTTGTTCATCGATCTGCAGCTACGCAATGATTTCGAAGCGATCCTGCTGGGCGCGGATCTGGCCGGGGACGACCGGATCACCGGCGACAAGATCAAGCCGATCGTGCGCCGCATCGGCGACACCGCGCGTCGTGCAACGGCCAGGCTGGACGAAGTGGCCGAGCTGGTCCGGGCGGAGAACAAGCACCTCGTCGATGCCAGCTATCCGGTCGATGCGCGCAAGGTCGTGAGCGACGTACGCGACAAGGCGGCAGCATTTGCTGCCGAACTGGGCGTCAAGCTCGATGTCGAGCTGCCCGGCGTGAGCGGGTTCACGATCGCGGAGCCGCGCGCGCTCGCCGAAATGCTGGAGGCCATGCTGCGCGTGGTCATCGCCGATACGCCGCAGGGCGACACGGTTCAGCTCAAGCTCGAAGAGCTCGAAGCGCGCACGCATATCCGCGTGTCGGGCGGGTTCGGGATCGGATTTGGCCGCCTGATGTGGCTGATGAGCAATTACGAAGCCGAAGCCGTCGGAGAATATCGCGTGATTGGTGAAGGGCTGAACAAGGTAACGGCCTGGGGCGCCAGCGTTTCCTACTGGGGGCGCGAGGCGGATGGTTTCGGTTTCAATGTGGATTTGAGGCGGATCGGATGAGTGCAAATATCCTTATAATCGACGACGACGAGATTCTCGCAGGACTGCTTGAGCTCACTCTCGAGCTTGAAGGCTACACTGTCTCGACTGCGCCCGATGGCGATGAGGGCCTTGCGCGAGTGCGGGGGGAACGTTTCGATCTGATCCTGCTTGACCTGGTCATGCCCAAGATGGACGGGATCAAGTTTCTGCGTCTGCTCAATGAAAGCGGGTTTCATCGCCCGCCGGTGATGATTGTGTCTTCTGCCACCGGGACGGAACTGACCGACCAGCACCGGGCCCTGGGCGTCGTGGCGCTTGCCCGCAAGCCGGTCGAACCGGCGCAGCTGGTTCAGCGGGTCGCGAAGCTGCTTGCCAACGAGGAAAGTCGTTAGCCGCGATGAACCTGTTCCCACTCACCATTTTTCCCGAAGGCGGGCTGGCCAGCTCGATCATCACCACCGTGTGGGTGGGGGTGTTCGTGCTGTGCTTCTTCAACCTGCGCTTCGGCTGGGTGCTGTCGGGGCTGGTGGTGCCGGGCTATCTGGTGCCGCTGATTATCGTGAAGCCGCTGGCAGCCCTCGTGATTGTCGTTGAAGCGATCCTGACTTACGCGATTGTCTGGCTGTTCTCCGAGAAGCTGAGCCGGGGGCGCTTCCCCAGCCTGTTCGGGCGCGACCGTTTCATGGGGCTGATCCTCGCCAGCATTGCGGTGCGGCTGTTGCTCGATGGTTACCTCTTGCCAGAGCTTGCCGGCTGGCTGGAAACCAATTTCGACCGCAGGATCGACTGGGACGACAATCTACAGAGCTTCGGTCTCGTCATTATCTCGCTTCTGGCCAACCAGTTCTGGAAACCGGGCCTGGGCCGGGGGCTGGTCATGGCAGCCGTCACAGTCGGGCTTACATGGTTCATCATCCGCTTCGGGCTGATGGAATTCACCAATTTCCGCATCAGCGGCGTGTCATACCTTTATGAAGGACTGGCCAGCTCGATCCTTGCGAGCCCCAAGGCCTATATCATCCTGACGCTGACGGCCTTGATCGCCAGCCATGTCAATGTGCGCTTTGGCTGGGACTTTTCCGGCATCCTGATCCCTGCGCTGATTGCGTTGCAATGGTATCAGCCGACCAAGATCGTTACCTCCTTTGCAGAAGCGATCATCATCTATGCCGCCGCGCGGCTGATCCTGAAGCTGCCGATGATGGCCAACGTCACACTCGAAGGCGGGCGAAAGCTGCTGCTGTTCTTCAACATCAGCTTTGCCTGGAAGATGCTGCTGGGCTGGTTCATCGTGTGGCAGCAGATTGACGTGAAGACGACCGACTTCTTCGGTTTCGGTTATCTGCTCTCGACGCTGATCGCGATCAAGGCGCATGACAAGAACATCTTCCCGCGGCTGGCGCGCTCGACGCTTCAGGTCAGCCTGGCCGGCGCGGTGCTGGGCAATCTGGCCGGTTTCGCGCTCTCGGCCGCCAATACCCGCGGATATCTGGGCATTTCGCACAAGAGCGGCAGCGTGCAAGCTGCTGCCAGCTCGCGTTTCAAAGGACTGCTGGTCGCTGCGCTGGGTGACGCGCATGTCCATGCCATTCGCAACGATGCAGCGCCGTTGAGCGATGAAGGGGCGCAGGCCCTGTCCGATCTGATCGAGTTGCTCGAAGCGGGCGTGCCGACCGGGTCTGGCCAGGTCGAGCTGAAAGCCTCCGGCTGGCATGTCATGCCGGTTGAGGGAGGCCGCATCGCGCTGGCGCGGGCCGATGGGTCGGGACGCGATCTGCTGGTCTTCGACCCTGCTGCCCAACGCAAGTTGGCGATTATCGTGCCAGATCCGGTTGCTGCGCCCGGCCTGGGCGTCGCTGCGCTTGAACTTCTGGCGAACCAACAAGCAAGCTGGCTGGTCATTGCGACGGCTCCGTCCAGCGCGGCGATCAACTATCGCGGCGTTGCCGAAGTCTTCGCGTCCGCAAGCGATTCTGCGCAGCTTGTTCTTGCCACAGCGCCGGAGGGCGCAGGCCCGTCGGTCGACTTCGCCAATAACGCTGCGGCAGCGGTCGATATCGCAGCTCTGCGCCGTGCCATCCCTGAACTGGATGTCAGCCTGCGGGTGGTCGCCGCCAATGAACTGGGCCGCGATCGCGGGAACTTGCAACTGGATGCTGCATCGCTTCGGCGTTTTGCGAACACTCTTGCGCCGCTGGCACAGGGCAGCGGTGCACAGCCTTGTCGCTTGCCGCGTCCCGACGAGCCCGAAGCCGGGTGGCAAAGGAACGAGCAACTCGCCTACATCCGCTACGAGATCGCAGCGCCCATGATCGCGAGACTGCGCCAGGGCGAAGCGCCCTATCTCGCCCGCGCCGCCGCGCAGATCGCTGGCTTCGATCTGTCGCGCTGCCGCTTGGCCGGACGGACGCATTGGAGCCTCCATTCCCCCAACCGCGACGAAGGCTATGTCTTCATTGCCGAAGGCGAAGCGCCTGAGCGTTCGGTCCTCACCTATCGCGACTGGAGCGGAACGCTGGCCGCCCGCATCGGTGCTGCAGTGCATGGGCAGTGGAACTCCAATGCGCTGTTCGTCGCTCCGGTCGATGACAGCTATCTGCGACCGACGTTCAGCACCTTCGATGTGGTCTGGCAGGAATGGGTGCGCTCGCAGGAAGGGTTGGAGAACCCCATGACATTCCAGCTTCGCAAGCGGCCTGCCATGGGATTGGCTTTCCCGCGCGGGGTGGACGTGGTCCTCGCGCCGGACCGGATCGGGCCGAAACAGGACGGAACGGGGCAACTGGTTTCCTCGCTACGCAGGGCAGGCTTGCGGACTGAAGTCGCCGACCATTCGCGCGTTTTCGCAGGGCTCGAGGCTCGACCCGGCATGACCGTGCGCTATTTTAATGAAACGAGCGGTCGGCGCTACGCTTTCGGCTGGTTGATGATGGATGGGGAGGGCGCACCATGAGCCTGACTTTCCTCGGCCGTTTCATTGGCTTCCTGATGCTTGCCGCCATCGCGGCGCTGACTGGGCGCGAGTACGGCCTGCCAATTGCCAATTATATCGCAGGTGCACGCAATTCGACTGCGCAGGACGCGCGCTTCGCGACCCGCGCTCTGGTTTACCGCTTGCCAGAACAGAGTCCGCTTTCCTTCACCTTTTCGCAGCCCCTCACCCTGTTCAAGCTGCTGATCCAGCCTGCCGTGAATGCCGACGATCACGGGCGAGCATCGGGCTTTGTTTATGGTGTGAAGATCCACATGTATGACGCGACCGGCGCAGAGGTCGGCGCGCAAGAGGTGTATCTTCACGCGGATTCGCCGGACGAGGTTTTTGCCTCGGGCGAGAAATGGCGCTTCTTCCGTGACCGGCCGGAAATGGTCGCCGGCCAGGACGAGATTCTCGTCGAGAGCGAATTGCCGTTCGTGCAGGCGGATATCGAAGTGCTGGACGAAGACCAAGGCGTGCTTGGTGTCGACCTGCGCGCTTATGAGCAGCGTCCTTTCCTGGGGTCGCAGGCGATCTCTGCTTTCCTCAGACGCAGCAAGGCGGAAAAGCGCTCGCTTGCGGCTGCCAATGCCTTTCCTTCCGACATGCTGACGCAGGACGAGATGACCTTTCTCGCTGCGAACCATTGGCGCCCTGTTGGACCGACCGGTATCGAAGGGCGCGACTATCAGGCCTTCGTCCTCTATGAGGCATTGCTGCCTGCAGCCAGGCGGGCGCGGCGATGATGGCCCGGCGCAAGATCATGGCGGGAGGAGCGATAATGGTGCTTGCAGCAGGCCTTGCCGCATGGCTTTTTCCGTCGCTGCGCGATGCGCACGGGATCCACCGCTTGACCGCGGGCGATCTCGAACAAGGCAAGGCGATGTTCGCGGCGATGTTGAGCGGTGATCGGGACCGGGTCGCGCCTGAAATGTTCGGCCTGCATGCAAAGCGCGCGCCGAATGGCTGGGAAGGCGTTGTACTGGCCGAACCAAAGGGCGATTGCGCGGGTCGCGGCGTCTATCTGATGCGCGAGGGTGAGACGGCACCGCTCGCGATCACCGCTCCGCATCGTGGATCGGACCGGCATACCGGCACGCTCGCCGCGCAATTGTTCCTCGAAACGCAGGCGCAGGCGGCGGCCTGGAACTCGGCACCGCGCAGGGTCTCCGACTCATGTGCGCATGCGATCGATCTTGCACGCGCCCCCGATCATCTATTCTCTGCATTCGCGCTTGGTTTTGCCAAAGCGCAGCCGCGTGGCCTGATCGTGCAACTGCATGGATTTGACGGCGATCGCCGCAAGAGCGAAGCCGCCAGGACTGCCGGCATGATCGTGAGCAACGGCACGCAAGTGCCGGACCGGCGCCTGCTCGACCTGGCCGATTGTCTCAGCCTCGCGCTCGATCCGCAGCGGGTGCTCGTCTATCCCAATGAGACAGGCGAGCTTGGCGCTCTGACCAACGCACAAGGCCAATTGCTGCATGACGCCGGGTTCGGCGGTTTCGTCCATCTCGAGATCTCCGGCCCGCTGCGTGCCCGGTTGATCGGCGATGAAACGCTGCGGTCACGCCTTGCATCTTGCCTGCTGGAGGCGGCCAGGTGAACCTCGCGACCTCCATCGATCTGCCTTTGACCGAGGCTCTGCCGCGTCCGTTGGCCGAACGGCTCGACGATGGCGTGGCCGAGCGTCTTGTGCCTGTCTATGCCGACCTTCGCGACGAGATTGTCGCTTTTGCAGACGAGCGCGCGGCACCGATGCCTGCCCGCCGCCATGCAGAAATCGTTGCGCGCTTCTGCAACCGCCAGAGCGCGACCATTGCTGCACTGGGCAAGGCCGAAGCGCTGTTCCAGTCGCGCTTCACCAGTGCTGCCGACGAAGCCGAAGAGCGCGCCGCAATTCTCGATTTCGCGCGCGCGCTGGGCGCTGATTCGCGCCAGCTCAAGCGCGACGCCAAGGCGCTGGAGAAGTTCTTCGATGCCGATGCCGTGCTTGAGCGTTTCCACAAGCGGATGGGCGAGCGTGAACGGGCACTTGCCTATGCGCTCGAGCGGCTGGGGCCGGTCGCGGGCGACGCGTTGAGCGAAGATCCGGGCATGATCGAAAGCGCATTCTTCATCGACTTGTTTGAAGATCTGCTCGCTGGGATGCGCAACTGGCGCGGCGATCCGCGCGTGCGGCGTGCGGCGCATATGTGCATGGGACGCATCGCCCGAAGGATTTCGCGCTGGCCCGGTGGGGTTTGGTTCGACACGATGCTAAGCGCCACGCGCAGGGTATGCCTCGACGAAAGCGAAGATCTGTGGACCCAGTGCGCAGCGCTCGACGCATTGCTGGCTCTTTCGCCCACCTCGATTCCTTCGGTGATGAGGCGCAGGCTCTCCGTCTCCATGTCAGCCAAGACACCGCAACAGCGCGACAACGAACTGTTCGTGCGGCGGCACATGGTGCGCATGCTGTGTGCGAATCTGGGCAGGATAGCCAAGCTCAAGCCCGTGCTGGCGACGCTGGCCAACGATCCCGACGGCGCAGTGCGACAGGCCTTTGCCGATAGCCTGCATGAATTGCCTGAGGAGCATGCAAGGGGGATGTTGACCCGGATGCGGACCGACAAGGATCCGCAGGTGCGCGCGGCGATCTTCGCCGATCCGGCGCGGCTGCTGGGTCGGGTCGATCCGGCCACCTATGTCCTGCATATCCGCCGGATTCTCACCTACGACACCGATGAGTTCGTGTTGCGGATTGCAATGGACGCGGCGGCGGCGACGGTCTCATGGTGCCTTTTCCGGGAGCACGCGGCACTGGACGAAGTTGTGCGCTCGATGCGCGAAGGCATCGCTCTCTTCCGGCGTCGCGCCCTCTCACCCAAGCTGCTGCGCTGGGCCGATGAAGCGCGCGAACGCATCTGGCTGATGTCAGACCCAGAAGCGCTCGAAATCGCTGGGCTGATCCGCGCGACGACAGAGGGTCAGCGCGAAGCGCAGATCAAGCGCGTTCGCGGGCTGCGTCCCCATATCAAGGCGGATCGCGAAAAGGTCGGTCGTGTCATGGCAGTGCTGGCACAGCGCGACTTCGGCCTATCGCTGGAGACTGGCTTGCGACCAAGCATTCAGCGCGGCGAGTGGCTCCGCCGCCGGTGGTGGCGGATCATGTTCGAAGGGCGCAATAGCGCGACCGACAAGCGCCAGGCCTTCCACCACACAACAGGGCGGCACTATTGGGGTTCGATGATTGCGCCCAGCGCGCGGATGGCCGAACTGGCACCTACAAAGGTTCCGGGCGAGCCCCTGTTCGAAAGCAAGGAAGGCGGTTGGCGCAATTACCTGCCGCTGCTCGATCAGGTGCTCTCTGCACTCGACCGTGGAGGCACGATCGAACTCTACACCAGCGCCGGTATCACCGAAATCGAGGCGCCGTCCGGCTTGTGGCGGCGGATGCGCGCGTTCTGGCGCGTCTCGCGCGATTTCGTTCGACTGGCGGGGCTGCGCAATCGCGAGCCGGGCGAATATCTCGCCGAATTGCGCAAGCTCGGCCTCACTATCACCTTCCGCTCCTATGGCGAGGTGGAAGAACCCAATCCCGAGGTGGTCAAGCTGTTCAGCATGGGCGGGATACTGCCTGCGCTTCCAATGCTGTGGGACAAGGCCTTCGCCTATGCCACGACCGTCTATGAGAACAGCCTGGTCGAACTGGCGGTGTTCCTGGGGCTTGCCAGCCTGTGGTTCTTCGGGCGGCATATCGCATTGGGCTTCTACGCAAGGCGGCTGCGCAATTCGCTCGCCCTGTCGCTGGGCGGATGGGGCACGCGCGGCAAATCGGGCACCGAACGGCTCAAGGCCGGGCTAATCAACGCACTCGGCCCTTCGATTGTATCAAAGACGACCGGCTGCGAAGCCATGTTCCTGATCGGCAATCCCTTTGGCGGGCTGACCGAGATGTTCCTGTTCCGCCCCTATGACAAGGCGACAATCTGGGAGCAGTTCAACCTCCTGCGCACTGCGAAAGGGCTCAGCACGCGCGTCTTCCTGTGGGAATGCATGGGGCTGAACCCGGCCTATGTCCGTGTGCTGCAGCAGGACTGGATGCGCGACGATATCGGTACGCTGACAAACACCTATCCCGATCACGAAGATGTGCAGGGCCCTGCCGGGCGCAACATCCCCGAAGTGATGTGCGAGTTCATCCCGCATAATTCGGTCTGCCTGACTACCGAAGAGGAAATGCTCCCGATCCTGATGGAAGGCGGGGAGAAGGCCAATACGCGGATGCGCGCGGTCACCTGGAAGGAAGCGGGCCTGATCCACAAGAGCCTGCTCGAGCGCTTCCCTTACGAGGAACACCCCTACAATATCGCGCTGGTCACTGCGATGGGCGACGAGCTGGGGCTGGAGCCGGACTATTGCGTGCGCGAAATGGCCGACCGCGTTGTGGCTGACCTTGGCGTGCTCAAGACCTATCCGCGCTCGGAAATCAACGGGCGCACGCTGGAATTCGTCATGGGCATGTCTGCCAATGAACGCTTCGGTGCGATGGGCAACTGGACCCGGATGGGCTTCATCGATCACGATCTTGCCAACGACCCGGAGATTTTCGTCACCACCGTGGTCAACAACCGTGCCGACCGCGTACCACGCAGCCGCGTATTCGCGCGGATGCTGGTGCATGATGTCTCCGCCGACAAACATTTCCTGATCGGATCGAATATCGAAGGCCTGACCGGCTTCATCGATGAAGAATGGGCGGCCTATGCGGCAGGGTTGACGCTGTTCGAAGACGGTGTCGATCCGCGTGAGCGGCTGGCGGAACTGGCCAAGAAGCAGCGCATACCTCTGTCCCAGGCCGAGCTCGACGGGCTGCTTGGGGCAATGCTTGCGCCGCAATCGGAAAAGATCGCCAGGGATCGGGCTATCACCGCTGCGCAAGAGGGCAAGCTCGCTGCCGCGCTGGAGCAAGCGGGCGTGGCTGGGCGCGAAGCGATCCTCGCGCATTACGAAGCCATGGCCAATTTCCACAGGGATTATGCAGCGCTGGAGTCCTCGCTTGGCGGCGGCAAGGATTCGGTGGATCGCCAGATGCGCGAACTGCTGGGCCGCGCCTTCCGGGCCAAGCTGGTGCCGGTGCGCGATTTCTATATCAAGGGCGAGATGATCGTGCGGCTGGTCGCCGAACAGACCCCGCCCGGCCTAATCAACCGCATCATGGGGATGCAGAATATCAAGGGCACCGGGCTCGATTGGGTCTATCGCTGGCAGGCTTGGGAAACCGTGTGGAAAGCGTGCCAGCAATTGCGCGACGACGATCCGGTTGCGATCGAGCGCGGCTTCCGCATGCTCGCCAGCTTCCAGGAGTACGGGGCCTTGAGCGAGAAGGAAGTTCGCAGCGCGGTAGCTGCCCTGCGCGAGCGGATCGAGCAGGTTCCCGCCATCGCGCCCGCCCAGCTCGATGCGCTGGAGGTTCGTCTCACGGCTCAGCTACGAAAATTCGAAGCGACGGAAAGCGAAGTCGACAGCGCCGAGGAGCAGGAAATGGGCCGGTTTGCCGCTGCAGGGGAGCGGCTGATCAGCATAACCGAAGATTTTCTGGATGCGGGCGACGCGGTGCGCCGCCGCCGGGCATCGGACAGGATCTACAAGGCGTTGATTGCGGAGCAGGTTTCGCTCCAGCGTGCCGCCAGTGAACTGAAAGCGCTGACTTCGCGCCAGAAGGGCGGCTGGCTCGGCAAGTCGCTCAAGGAACGCAGCCGCAGATTGCTGGAATCGCGCAAGGCGGCCTGAGGCGCCG
>NZ_JBNKWF010000024.1:0-12579 GCF_050299635.1 Altererythrobacter sp. | reverse complement strand
GCTGACCAAGTGACGTCCTATGAGCTGAAGGTCCGCAATTGGGCCGTTTGCTGACATAGGGCAATGTCGGCTTTTTCAAATCGGGAGAGCAACCAGTCGAACGAACCCTGCACGAGCGCCCGAAGAAATGAAGTCGTTGAAATGATATTCGCCTGTATCCCGATTTGGAATGCTCTCAGGAGCGGTATCAAGGTAGTAGCCGCGGAAGCGAACAATCGGGCAGACATCATAGTCTGGCAGGCAAGGGTCGCTGGCACCATAGAAACCTGATTTGGCATCGAAAACCATGCCGCCCTCGGGCGAGCTTAAATTGCCAAGATGATAGTTGGAACCAACCGATTCACCATTGGCCATAAGCCGACTCTGCGGATTGCGCTCGACGATAATCAGGTCCCAGCTGTTTCCCAATGCGAGAGGAGCTAGCTTCGCACGCAACGAACGATCCTCAATTTCCCAAAGAAATTCTCCCGTGTTCTGATCGACGAAGAACTGTCGCTCGCCAGGACCCAGCACCGCCTCCATTCCGGCAATCTGCCAAAGTTCCTCGATCCGGTCACGGTAGGCGGACTGCATGCATTGATATCCGGGCGAGCCGAAATCGCTGGCCTCCAGATTCATGCACTCATCCCGATGCCGCAGCCATAGCCGCTGGCTGTTTATGATCGAGCGATCTCTTCGCCATGCGAGAACATATGCCTGGTTCAATTCCCGGTCGACTTCGGCAAAGCGGGCATATTCACTGTAAGGTGATTTGCTACAGATATAGCGTTCCGCCGCTGACTGCGCTTTTTCGCAGTCAAAGCCCGGTTCATGCAAACGATCAATCGCGCGCCAGACAATTCGGATTTCCTCATCCGACAGGGTTACAGGCTTCAAAAGCTCCGAATAGTTGTAACTTGCCGGTGTCCAGGCTGTCGGCTCCACAATGACCGCGCCCTCAATCCGGCTACCTCTTATCCAGTCCAGCTGAAAGAAGTGCATGCGGGTATTGTCGATGAGGGCATTGGTGAAATCCCAATCGGACTTGGAGGCCATCAGGATCGCCGCGTTCGTGAGGTTGGCCCCGGCCAGGGAAACCTCCTCGCTAGACTGTCCGCAATTGTCCTCCTGACCGATCCCACACCGAAACTCGAAACCAGTGAGGTTCGCTGAATCGAATTTCGCCCGCCGGAGTGAATTGAGCGCATTTCCTCGCAGCGACCCGCCAGACAAGTCGGCATGGGAAGCGTCGAAGCCTTCCAGCCGCGTCAGGTCAAATCTCACACGGGTCATGACCGCATGTGCCAGCGTTGCATTCTCGAGATTGGCACCGCTGAAGCGAAGGTTTTGACCACGGAAACGCCGCCACTGCGAACCAGTCAAATCCGTGAGGATGAATTGAAGATTGTTGCCGGTCGCACCGGACCAGTTCGATTTGGGAAACTTGGAATTGCTGAAACAAATGTCGGAGAAATTTCGTCCCGTGAAGTCAGCGCTCGCCAATTCGATCCCGTCGAAATTGACTTGCTGCCCACTATGCTGCGATCGTATTCGGAATAGATCGTCAACGCTTTCGACCGCAGAATGTGGAACCCCGATACCGTCAGGGCACGATGACGTCCCTGCCCAAGCGGGCATGGCCAATAGCGCTGATCCCATGACCAAAAGCGACTTCATGATGCCTCGCATTGCTGACACGCTCCCTTAACCGCAGGGACCACTATCTCGCCGGAACTTAATTAGCGATTTCGAAGCCTCAGCCCAATAACAGACTGTCCGTTCTCCGCCCAACTACAGCCAGACCGAACGCCGATCCACGATCCGCTGAAACCCTGCCGCAAACGAAGACGCCCTTGCTCGCAGCAAAGTCCGTCTGCCTTGCGCAGTCCGCGTGAACACGAGCTTCGAAGAGCCGACACTGCCGTGCCAAAGTTCGGCAAAGCGTTCGGCGATTTCTTTGCGAGCTCCCAGTGCAGAGGGAACGGCGTGATAATCGACCCGCCTCTTAAGACCGAGCCACGAATTGCGCACAAGCAGGTAGCGCGGGTTTTGCACCGGCCCCAGGATTTCTGCGATGGCCTGCATGACTTGCCGTTCGGCGGCCCGGCTCACTCCGGTCACAACGATATCCTTGCGCCCATCCAGACTTGTGCGGATTTCGACGTGAGCGGTATCCAATTCACGCCCGCTGATGACATCGGCATCGACCAGCGAGCGCATTACAACTCCGGTCACCGATTCCAAACTACCCTCCAAAGAACCATTGCGCCAGACGAGCCTGCCAGCCTTTGCCAGGCGCGGTAGACTTGCCAGCGTGGCTACTCCGGCAAGCCCCATCGCGATGACACCAATTCCTTCGTATGACGCTAATCCGCGCAACTCGTTTGCTGCTGCAAAGGCGCCGCTGCCTGCCGCGCTCCAGCCCAGAGCCTGCAAAGTGTCGAACCAGCTCAGAGCACGGGGCGTATAGCGGGGAGCTGCCGTTTCGCGCACTTGCGCCCGCTCGGTACCTTCACCGAGCGACACCTTCCAACGCTCTGCAACGGCGTGTCGGTCGGCCGCGATTGCAAATGTCTGGGAGTTTGCGAATGCCGCCGGTTTCGATGGATCGAGGCCCAGGCGGGCAACACCGTCTTCGATGAGGGTGGACGCTCCATTGGAAATGCCTTCGAACGCCTTGAAGCGGCGCGCGACAACCTCGATGTCTGAGAGGCTGGGCGCGCCACCTTCGCCCAGAAAGCCCCAGTTGAAGGTCGAGGCAACCGCATCCCAGCTTTCACGATCCTCCGGATCGACTGTCGCCAGATGCCAGATATTGGCTACCTTGCCGGGCCTGGCCGGATCGATCCGGATTGCTCGTCCGCGCATCTGGTTGGACAGTATGAAGGACGCCGTATTGCTCGCAAGCACTAGGCTGTTGAGCGCTGGCGCATCCCATCCCTCGCCGAGCAGCGACTGCGTGCCCACGAGTATGCGAATGTAGCCGCGTGTGAACAGGGCCGTGACGAGGCGGACCAGTTCAGCGGTGCCACCGCTCCTGCATTCGATACGCACGTGGTCCAGGCAACCCGGCAGATCGCTTGCTCGAAAGTTGCCAGGATCAAAGTGCAGTGCCTCGGCAACGTGGGGCAGCTTGGACAGAACGCGCTTGGGAAGGATGACCAGGCTACCAGTCAGAACGCCGAGATATTCATCGGCGATGCCTGAGCGTCTCAGCTTTTCGAAGATCGGCGCCACACCGAGCTCGGCAGGCTTGAACTCCGCATCGGGTCGGCTCGGTAGCTCACCAGCGCGAATATGATCGGACAACACGACCATGCGCAAATCGTCGTCCAGCGCTTCCTGTTCGGCTTTCGCGATGTCCACTATCGAATCCAGCTTTGCTAGGCTGGAGGTCATCAGTTTGAAGACTGAGCGTGTGTGCTGCAGCCGAACGCGACCGCCTTCGATCAGGCCATGACGATTCAGCCGGTCGCGCAGAGTCTTGAGCCGCACCGGATCAAGCGGAAACGAGGCCGTGTGTTGCGATACCACGCCGTCAAGAAAGCGTTCGAGCCAGAACAGCGATGGCTGCGGTACATTGCGCGCCGACACGCCAAGCAGCTTGAGCGGTGGGCGGGGCAGTTCCCGTCCGGCTGATGCCAGCAGAACGAGCGCTGCCGATAACATCTCAGGTGCTTCGAGGATCTCTTCGACGTGCGCTTCGGAATCCGTCAGCCAAGGATGCGCAGCCAGCCAGTCCAGCAACCCGTCATCCTCGCGCAATTCTCCGTGCAACTGACCAATGGCCGCACGCCTTCGATCGAGCAGGGCCAGCGCATCTTCCGTCGGTTCCGACAAGATCAGGTGATCCTGATGCGGACAGAGATCTCCATTGCGCACCAGTTCGGGGATGCCGATTTCAAGGTCTATCGGTCCGCACAATTTTTCGTAGCGAGACCATTCGGCGAAGCTCGCATCATAGGGCGGCGTTGCTGTCAGCGCGACCAAGCGAACATCCTCGAGACGGTTGGCCAGCTCGTTGAGGGATTTCCACCATTCCCGCCTCAGGTGATGGACTTCGTCCAGAACTAGCGTCAGTGGTCCTAGGCCATTCAGCATCTCGATCAGTGCGTCGAGTTCCTCGCCGCGTCGCAGGCTATCGAGCGACTGATAGGTGGTCAGTGTCAGATCTTGTACGTCTTCCAGATTGCGAGAGATGGTCCCGGCTTCTGGTGGCGCGTCGAGAAACAGCGGGCAGAGACGGTGCGCCCACTGTTCGCGAATGGCGATGGTCGGGGCGAATACCAGTGCCGGCCTTCCGATACGGCGCACAATCTCCAGACCGAGTACCGTCTTTCCAGCGCCAGGGGCCGCAACGACGTGCAGTCTCCCGTCGTCGAAGTGCTCGTCCATTTCCTCAAGGACGCGCGCCTGATAGTCGCGCCAGTTCCCTTTGAAGTTCATGTCGTTGAGCATTTTGCCGAAGTAGCGACATGAGCACCGTCAGACTATTCCAATGTCCGCCAATTCCTCACATTTTCTGCAAAGCCGAAATTCCGCTGACGGCCCATTAGCCGACTTTCGTTGGAACCTACCAAGTCTGCTCCCACCACATGCCAGGGAGTATCCAAATGTTCCCCGTCAGCGCCATGAGTGCTGCAACTGTTATTGCTTTCACTATCAATCCTTCCAGCTGTGCTCTGACAGGCGCACCGAGACCGTTCGACCAAGGTTTTCCGCGTCTTCACCAAGAGCGAAGTCATATATGCCTGCAGGAATTGTCCAGCCCGAACCATTCCATTCGGCCAGCAGGCGCTGGTCGATATTCACCGAAACCTTGCGCTCCTCTCCGGGCGCAAGCTCCACTCGTTTGAAGCCCACGAGGCGTTGCTGGGTCTGGCCATTGCGACTGACAAGATAGACCTGGCCCACCGTGGCACCGGCGCGGTTGCCGTTATTGGCCAGAATGAAGCTGGCCGTCTTTCCATTGGACTTAAGATCCGACGAAGCGAACGAAGTGTAGGAAAGGCCGAATCCGAACGGGAACAGCGCCTTCTTTCCTTCACGTGCATTCCAGCGATAGCCGAGATCTGAACCCTCGATATTGTAGTCGACCTTGAGCTCGGCATCGGGATTAGGTGCGTCGCCGCCGAAATTGGCCTCAAGAGTATCGAACCCATCGACCTTCGGGCGCGGCAAATCAGACTCGGAAGCGGGGAATGTGATTGGCAGTCGCCCCGACGGATTGGTCTCGCCGAACAACACTGACGCGATCGCTTCGCCGCCACGCATGCCTGGATACCATGCTTCCACCACGGCAGCGGTCTTGTCGAGCCAGGGCATCAGGATCGGATTGCCAGTTTCGAGAACTACAATCGTATTGGGGTTCGCGCTGGCGACCGCGTCAATCAACGCATCCTGCCCGCGCGGAAGCGTCAGATCGGGCTGATCGAACCCCTCCGACGCCCATTTGGTCGCGAATACGATCACGACGTCGGCTTTCCTGGCCTGCTCGACTGCCTCCGATGTATAGAAGCCGTTGCGAAACTTGACGTTGGCCTCCGGAGCCATCGCGGCGATCGCCTTAAGCGGCGACGAGCGGTGATATTGCTCCGAGATGAAGGCTGCGAACGGTCCTTCGCCACCAAGCGTGATGTTTGCAGCCGGTCCGCCCCTGGGATGGACCTGGCTGGAACCGGCACCGGACAGTACGCCCGTATCGGCATATCCACCGACCACTAGGATCGACCTGGCTTCCTTGGCCAACGGCAGGGCGCCGTTACGGTTGCGGAGCAGCACAATTCCCTGCTTGGCCACCTCTTCGGCTATGTCGGCATGGGCGTCGAAGTTGATCTCGCCGCCAGGCCTGACCGGATATTTGTCGACCTGGTTGTCGTAGATCGCCCACAGGATGCGCTTGTTCATGTCGTCGAGCCGAGCGGCATAGCGCGGATCACTCGCTGCCGCTGCACCCAGCGTGTCTGCATCGAAGAAGACGTCGGGGTCGAGCTGTGCCCCCGATTGCTGGTCGAGACCGTTCAGCGCAGCCTCGAGACCGGGAACCGCGCCCCAGTCGGACATGACGAAGCCCTTGTAGCCCCAATCGCGCTTCAGCACCTGGTTGAACAGGTAATCGCTAGAGCAGGCCTGATGGCCAAGCACGCGATTGTAGGCGCACATCACACTGCCAGGATTGCCTATCTCGATGCCGATCTGGAACGCGAGCAGGTCACTCTCGCGAGCGTTGGCATCTGAGATCTGGACGTCGACGAACTTGCGGCCGGTTTCCTGGCCATTGAGCGCCAGATGCTTGATCGTTGAAATGATGTGGTTGGACTGGATGCCGTCGATCGCGTGACCGACGAGGACACCGGACAGGAGTGGATCTTCCGAGAGATATTCGAAGGTTCGCCCGTTGCGCGGATCACGCATCAAATTGACGCCGCCTGCCAGCATGACGTTAAAGCCCTTGGCGCGGGCTTCCTGCCCGATAGCAGCCCCGCCTTCGCGCAGGAGTTCAGGGTTCCAGGTAGAGGCCATGGCAAGGCCCGATGGCAATGCCGTGGCATAGTCTCCGCGAGCGCCGGAGACGTAGGAGACACCAAGGCTGGCGTCGGTTTCTTTCAGCGCGGGGACGCCAAGGCGCGGAATACCGTGAACATAGCCCGCGCCAGGAATCGCATCTTCCGGGACAGGTGGCGGATTTTCCCCGATCGGCAGAGGCATGATCCCATGCGTCAGGATCGTCTTTTCGGCTGGAGTCATCTCCGCGACTGTCGCATCGGCGCGTTGATCTGCGGATGGCTCCCTTGCGACCGCTGCCGCAAACGGTATGGCCGCTGCAATCACAAACGAAACTGCAATCGAGGTTCGAACTTTCATATTCAGGACTCCTGTCAGGTCCAGGTTGGCGGCCTGGCCGAAATGAAGGAAGGGGGACTGCGCAATCGGCCCCGCACCTCCAGTTTTCTTGATCGTCACGCCCATTTGGAGCCAGGCGCCGCAACGCCAGTTCCTCTCAAATGCATCGCCAGTCGCGCGCTATTGGATGCCGGATCCGGATGCCGCTGCATCGATTTCAGGGCCCCAGGGGTCTTCTTGCGCTACGGCCTCACCCTCTTCGGAGAAGTCCATGATAACGTCGCTATCCCGATCGTATCGAGGCCAAAGGGGCAATCCTTCGCCATTTGGATCGCCGTCCTTCACGAAATTGACCAGATAGGCGCTGATTGTCTTGCCCATGGCCACGTCCCGGGCCGTAGTGTCCTCGCCATATTTGATGGCGGTCGTGTCGAAGAAGAATGGAATGTCCGTGGCATGCTGCGCGCCCGGCTGCCCGACCGACTCCGCGACATAGGAGAATCGATATTCGTAGACGGGAACACCCTGGTCGGCGATAGTCGCGGCGGTGTTACGGGCGCCGGCGACCATGAAGCCGGTTTTCCCTCCCATGTCCGCGCCGGTCGCGCCGATCATCATGGGAACCTGCGCGAAAGCGCCAGAAGCATAGGCGGTGCGCGCATCCACGGCTAGCTTGCCGTCCACAAAGGGGCTGGCGAAGGTGCGCGGCCCGCCGGGATTGAACATCGCCATCAAGTTGAGCCCGTCGGTCACTTCCTCGGCGGAGAGTGAGCGCAGCTTGGCCAGCGCGTCGGGATCCTCCGACTCGATGCCCTTGGATTCGGCGAAATCAATGCCGATCTGTTCGACTGCGGCGAGATTATTGCCACCCATCGCACCTCCATCGCCGCCTGACATCACGACGCCCTTGTTGAACAGCCCCTTTGCGAGTGGCGAGGTCACCAGCGCATGGACCGACATGCCGCCCGCGGATTCGCCGATGATGGTCACGTTCGAGGGATCGCCGCCGAATGCCGCGATGTTACGCTTCACCCATTGGAGCGCGGCTAGCTGGTCCATATAGCCATAGTTGCCAAGCAGCCCATCATCGGCATTCTCCGCGGTTAGCTGCGGGTGCGCGAAGGTGCCGAAGCGCCCGACGCGGTAATTGGCGCTGACGAATATAATGCCCTGTCTCGCCAGGTTGGCCCCGGAATAGGTTGGCGGCGATGCACCGCCGTTCACGAAGCCGCCGCCGTAGATCCAGAACAGCACCGGCAGGTCTTTCGCGTTGCCTTCCGGCCTCCAGATGTTGAGATAGAGACAGTCCTCCGCCGGCGGGGTGCCGAGTGGTGCCGCATCGCTGGGGAACGGTACCTGCATGCAATCATGTCCGTACTCGTCCGCCTGCTTTATGCCGGACCACTTGGCTGCGGGCTGCGGCGCGCGCCAGCGCAAATCGCCCACTGGCGGAGCCGCGAATGGGATCCCCTTCCAGCTCTCAACACCGCCCTTCACGGTGCCAACGACGCGGCCGGTCTCAGTCGAAATATCAGGCGTAGCCCCATCAGCGGACCCTGCCGGGGATTGGGCCGGGGATTGGGCCGGGAATTGGGCCGGGGCCTGTGTCGAGGAATGGGCAGAAACCGTGACTGGAATCGTCAGAGCGGACAGGCTCGCCAACAGAATCAGGTGATTGATCTTCATGAAATTGCTCCGTTTGGTAGCGGACGACATCAGAACGACTTGGTCAGCGAGACCTGCACTGAACGGCCGAACGCATTATGGGCAATGAGGTCGATCGACGATGAGCCGCCGGTCAGCGTCGACAGCACGATCGGCGGATCGTTGTCGAAGAGGTTGCTCACAGTTACGCTGAACCGGATTCCATCGGAGAAGCTCCAGCGCTCAGTTCCGCGCGGCAGCGTGTAGGACAGGTTCAGGTCGAAGGTGGTCCAGCTCGGCACTCTGGCTTGCGGCAGTTGTTCGCCTGTTTCCCGCAAGGTGATCGGCTGGTCGTTCAGATAGGAACCGATATAATTTCCGAACAAGGTTGCCGAGAACGGTCCGTTCTGGAACGACACGCTGCCCCGTCCACGCCAGCTGATCGGATCGCCGATCGTGTCCAGCGCCGAGATCATCGGTGCGTTTTCGACGGTTCGCTCTTCATTGGTCAGGATCTTGTTGACACTGACATTGAAGGAAAGGGTGCCGATGCTGGTGTCCGTATAATAGTTGATCGAGGCGTCGATGCCGTCCTGGAACGTGTTCGCCGCGCTGATCGTACGCCCGTCGACCACAGCATTTAGGTTGCAGAAGTCTCGCGGATTGGCGCCAAGGTTGGCGCCGTAGAGGAAACCGGTGAATTCCTCGATGGCAGGATCGACCATGCATCCCCCCATGCCGTCAGGCGTGTTGTTCACCGGGATGACATAGGCGCTGTATTGAGCGAGCAATTCGGGGCTGGCGAAAGGACCGGGCGCGAAGATCGGTGCCGGTACGCCCGCGGTGCCCAGCTTGTTCTTGTAATGCAGGTTGTAATAGGTCGCCGACAGACGCAATCCGGGCACGGAACTCGGCGTGAAGTTGCCGCCGATTTGCCAGTTCGTTCCTTCCTCCGGCTTGAGGTTTGGATTGTTGCCGAAGATAAAGAGCACGTTCATGCTGCCGTTCGGCTGCGTGGAGAATCCAGTGATACCGGGCCCCGGCATGATGTTCGAACCGAGTCCGACGGAGAAAACTCCTGCATTGAGTTCGGGCAGCCCCGGCGCGCGGAACGACGTGCCCCATGATCCGCGTAGCGAGAAATCCTCTGTCACATCCCAGGTGGCGCTGATCTTCTGGTTCGTGGTCGAACCAAAATCGGAATAGTGGTCGTAGCGCAGCGCGGCGCTGAGAGTCAGTTCCTGCACCAGCGGTACGTTCATGTCTTGGCTGACGAGCGGGAGATAGACCTCTCCGAAAGCCGCATATTGCTCACGCGTGGTGCGCGCATTGGCATCAGGTGTCGTGACCGGACCCGGATCGGGCGGCCGGTTCGCCGCATTTTGCAGCTTTTGGATACCGTAATAATATTCGCCGCCGAAGGCCGCACGCACATCGCCGGCCGGCAATTCGAACAGCTTGCCATCGAGCTTGGCGACGAAATCGTGGCTCCAGTTCTGCGCATATTGCGAATTGGTGCCGAGAATGTAGTCGAGCTGTTCCTCGGTGAACGGCGCAGTCGAGAACGGGTTCAGATGCAGCGGATCGTCGACTGGCAGATCAATCAGCTGCTGCAATGCGCTTGCTGCGGATATGCCCGCAAGGTTCGTCCTCTCAAGCGTTATGTAATTGCCGAGATAGCAAACGCCGCAAGTCTTGTTCTTGCCGAAGGTGTAATAGGCTTCCGCCCGCCAGTTGGCGAAAACCGGGGCCCGCGCCCCGAAAGTGTTGTTAAAGCTTTCATCAGGATTTTGATTGCCGAAACGCGGCGCCCCGTCAGGCATCCGCGCGAGCAGATTGAACTGAACGTCGAGCGGCTGCGGAAAGGACGGGACGAAGGGTGGAAACGGCGAACGCGTGGCGTTTGGCAGATCCAGGTAATAGGGGCTGCCGGGCTGCACCTGCACCGTCGGATTGGTCGCCTGGTTGCCGCTCGCAAAAGTGCGGGTGAACTGCTCTGACCGTGTCCAGAAGAACTCGTCATAGAATTCTATCTCGCCGATATCCTGGTGGAAGAGGATCGTTGCCTGCTTCCGGCGCAGCGAGCCCTGAAAGTCCTCGAAGTCCGAGCGATCGACAAGGCTCGGATAAGAGGCGCAGCTCGGCGTTGCCGCACCCATGCAACCGCTTAGCTGTACCTCCTGCAGGTCATCGATCGTCAGGATATTGCCCGTCGGGTTGTCCGGCAGGACATAGTAGGTGTTGGCGCCGCCCTGCGGGAAATTGGGATTGGTGAGGCCGTCCGCAGTGGGAATGTAGATATTGCCGGCGAGGCCTGCAGTGGCGACATTGCCGTTCACCCGGTCGTCATTGCCGCGGAAAGGCCGCTGGTCGGCACGCAGGCGTTGGTTGCGCCCGCGCAGATATGGCTCGCGGCGCAGATATTCAAATGTGGCGATGATGTTGCCGTCGCCGAAACTCGTGCTCCAATGTGTGCCGACGACACCGCTCAGCGTCCATTCATCGTTGCCATAGTCACCAAAGGTATAGCTCCCGCCCAGCTCGATCCCTTCGAAATCCTTTCGCAAAACGTAGTTGATTACCCCCGCAATCGCGTCTGAGCCGTAAATCGCCGAAGCGCTGTCCGCGATCACTTCGATCCGCTCGATTGCGGCGATCGGGACCTGGTTTGCCTCGCTGAACGCTGTCGCCGTGCCGGTCGGGGTGATCCTGTGCCCGTTGACCAGCGTCAATGTCGCGCCTTGACCTACGCCACGCAAATTGACTGAGTTGCCTCGCGTTACATTGGAACCGCCCTGCGAATTGCCCCCAGACACAGTGGAGGTGAAGGAGTTGGCGGAGGCGTTCTGCACTTGCGGCAGGGTGCGCAAAACTTCGGCTACCGTCGACTTGCCCGTCGCCAGCACCTGTTCGCGGTCGAGCACGACGGTTTCGCTGCCAACTTGTTTCACACCGGAGATGTTGGAGCCGGTAACGACGATCGTGCTGTATTCCTCCTCCGCCTCCGGTGCGATACTTTCGGTCTCGGCTTCCTCACCCTTTGCGTCCTGAGCCTTGACTTGGTTTGTCTGTGCAAGCGACAGCCCAAGGGCCATGGTTGCAACGCTGGCACGCCAGCCAGTTCCCGATATCTTCACTTTTCCCTCCCCGGTTCCTGCCTGTTTGGGCAGTCTTTTTCATTGGTTTGAGACTGCAGGACTTCAGCAGGCAGCCATCGGATGGACGGCCCAGCTCCCACTACTCCTTGCAGTCTTGCCGGAGGCCCCTACCGATTCGAGACAGCGCTGTCTAGAACTTTTGGACAGCGCTGTCTCGAATCGGTAGGGAGTAGGTCGGCACCTTGCCCATATGGACGGTGCCGATTGCGGCGCTAAGACAAGCGAATCGATGCTCGGTGCCTTAGGAGGGGCCAATGGAAAAGCGGCCGACGATCATGGATATTGCAAGGGTAGCGGGCGTCTCGTTCAAGACGGTTTCCCGCGTGCTCAACGGCAATTCCAGTGTTGGTAGCGAACTACGGGACCGCGTGCTGAAGGCGTCGGCGGAGCTCAACTACCGGCCCAACCTGGCGGCGCGATCGCTGGCGAGTACGCGCCATCACGCGATCGCCATGGTGATTGGGAAGGAAACCATGGAATACGCCAGTTCGGAAGGCTGGTACCTCCCGCCTTTCGTCATGGACTTTCAGGCGCGTGCCCTCGTCGCCTGCCAGCAGCGCGGATATCGATTTCACATCGAGATCGTCGATGAAACTTCGTCGTCGCTCGCGATGCAGCTGAGTGCGCAGCAGCTCCATGTCGATGGCATAATCCTTGCGCCCCCGCTCGCGGATAGCGCCACCGTCATGGAAGCGCTTGAACAGAACGCCCTGCCTTATGTCCGCGTTTCACCCGGGCTGGAAATCGATCGCACATCAGCCGTGATGGTCGACGAATATGGCGGTGCGTTCGCGATGACCGAATACCTTCTGTCGCTCGGCCACCGGAGAATCGGTTTCATTCACGGCCATCCCGATCACCTCGCGGCAAAGCGGCGCTATGTCGCTTTTCACGACGCGATGAGCGCTAGTCAGGAAACAGAAGAACTGACGGAAATCGGCAGCTTCACCTTCGC
>NZ_JBNKWF010000023.1:0-50201 GCF_050299635.1 Altererythrobacter sp. | reverse complement strand
TGAACATGTACGCCTATGTAAGGAATGATCCCGTCAATGGGGTGGATCCGAGTGGTCTAGTGACTGCATGTGTAGTGGATTCGACTGGTTCCTATTGCTCAAGTGACAGTGACGATTGGGTAGGCTTCGATGGCATGAGTCCCGGCGCCTCCGGCTTCAGCGGAATGACGGTCGGATGGTGGGATACAAGTCGCGCACCAAAGGCAAAAATTCCGGAGCCGCAAAATGATGTTTGCGACGCTCCTGTGGTAACGGTCGGGCTGGGCGGTGCTGTAACTGGGCTGGTTGGCTCGAATTTCTTGCAGAGTGAGAACGGGTTTGATTTGGGGGTATCAATTCAAATCCATATCCCGACGGCTTTCGATTTGAGCAATCCATTTGCTGGCCTGCAAGCCTCTTTCACTTTGAGCGACAGCAAATTGTCAGGAAGCGGGGCGTATGTAGGGGCCGGTGCGAACGTGGTGGGTGGTTATGGACCTGCGCCCGCTTCTGGGTTCAGCACGAACAGCAGTAGGGGTTTTGGTGGCGGGCTTGGCCGAGGACCTTCTGCCAGCAGCGTCTTTTCATATTCTGGTGGCGAAGGTGCGAATACCACAGGGGGCACTGGTGCGGTTGGTGTGCGTCCAGGTGTTGGTGTGGGCGCATATGCGGCCGTCTATGACACGACGAACTATAATCTCGCCACCGCCCGCCTTGGATGTTGAAGGGTGTTCCGTAACATGCAAACTGCGATCAAGTTTCTCAATTTGGCAATCATTACCACGGGCATAATCATACTATTGCTGTCTCTTGTATGCCTTGCATTTTATGAGATCAGAAACTCGTGGGATATTAGCCCCTCTTTTGCCCAAACATTTGGAAGTCTTTTTGCGTTAAAGTACGATGATCGTGAGTTTTACGGAATCGTATATATGCTGATTGGAGCGATTGCCATTTTCGCCTGTCTGACCTTGTCCAAATTTCTGGCGAAGGGTTTTGAGAAAGCCAGATGATATCTGCCGCAAAGTGGACCGTGCTATGCTGGCAATTATAACATTAGTGCCAACTTCGATGCTGCGGGTGTGGGCAGCGGTGTGGCAGCATTGCGCGGCACACTTACAAATATTGACACGGGTGAAAGCTACAGTCTTTCAGGAAAGGGCGGGGCGTTAGATGGATCGATAGCAACTGGATTAGGTGTCGGTCGCTTT
Organism: Altererythrobacter sp.; assembly: GCF_050299635.1. Taxonomy (NCBI): domain Bacteria; kingdom Pseudomonadati; phylum Pseudomonadota; class Alphaproteobacteria; order Sphingomonadales; family Erythrobacteraceae; genus Altererythrobacter; species Altererythrobacter sp. The sequence continues at coordinate 49,011 of NZ_JBNKWF010000023.1, read as the reverse complement.
AGCATTTCGGGTACTGTTCATTCAGAAATAGTCTCAGCTGAGAATATCACCATTTCATTTTGGACTGTTGGATTTGATGGAGGGTATGGCACCGGTAATGCTTCGATAGAGGCTAACGATACGATGTCGAACCCCGGCGATACGTCAAACTATAGAAGTTTGGGCAAAGTCGAGGTTGGAGGTGGAGTGCTAGGTGGAGCATTTGTCGCTAGCTGGAGCGGGTTGAACTGGGATGGCAAAGTGCCGCCAACAAATTGTAATGGGAGGGCACAGTGAATAAAGATCTAGGTCGCTTCCTTATTTGCACCTTTGTATTAGCAGGAATCTTTCAGCTATTTTCAATATTCATCGACCCAAAATTCCAAGATACCAGCCTCCTGAAACTCGTAAAGAATTTCCTATTTCCACTCTCAATACTTGTTTTGTTTTCTATGTCGTCCGATAAAATAAATAGGATTGCATTTGTATCATTTTCGTTAATATATACTCTTATGATAGTTTTCGAAGAATTCTCATATTCACGGTTGGGTTATATATACTCCCTTGTCTGGCTTTTTTTGTTTATTTTTCTCCTTGTTCAAGGAAAATTATCAAAAAACTCCTGAGTACGCCGAACGCGCACGGGGTGGCATTGCAGGCGGCAATCTCCTCGCTTGTAAATGCGCCGGTACCGATTGCGTCTAGTCGCCGCCCTCACCAAGCAACGCTTACAATTACGGTGACAGTGCACTTAATTGATGCTGCCATTGAAAATGCGTCAGTTTCAACTCCGGCGGCGCCCCTACGACGGGCACCGGCCAGCAGGTTGAGGCCGAGCGGAGCGGCGGTCGCTACAACCGCCGCCCCCTCGCCCGGTAAGCCTCAGTGATAATAGCCGACGCCGATCACGTGATCGTCAACCAGTTCGATCAGCGACATCTTGCGTTCGACCCGGTTGTCCGCCCGGTTGAGCCAGACATAGCTGATCTTGCCGTGGCCGGTGGTCTTGGCGATCTCGATCATGTCGCGCACGATCGGCTTGCCTTCGGCATCGGTCAGATCGAGCACATCGGAGCCAACCAGGTCCGGATGCGGGCCATAGGCTTCATATCTACCACAGGTGTCGAACGCGAAAACATAGAGCTCGCCGGTGTTGAACCGCCCGTCGGGCTGGTTGAATTCGGCCAGCGCCTTCTCCGCACCAACCGATTTGATTTCGGCCACGGCCCGTTCGAGCATGGCTTTCGCTTCCGCGGCGCTGGCATGCGGACCAGCAAGGGCAGCGGGAGCCGCACCAAGGGCGAGAGCACCGGCAAGCGCCAGGCGGACGATGGGATTCATGAGTTACCTCCATTTTTCGCCGGGTGTTTCAATCCACGGATGCGAGGTCTGCCTGATCGGCAAATGCTGCATCCGCGAACTCCGGCTCCCGTCGGCTAGCCTTTCGCGGAGCCCGTGTCTCATGATCCAGATCAAATCGACCCAAAGTATAAGGCCCGAGATCACCAGCCAATTCGCCAGCCATGAAGCCCGCCGATGCGCCTTTGCAGTTCGCAGAGCGGCGCTGCCGAGATAGATCTATGCGGGCTAAGCGCGGCTCAGCATAGAATCAGGGGAATACCATGCATTTCAAACATTCGATTGCCGGCTCCGCGGTGGCTTCGGCGCTTGCTCTGGCGGTTGCCACGGCTGCGCCTGCATTTGCCGAGGAAGAGACCCTTCCAGAAGGCGTCAGCGCCGAGAATATCGTCGTCACCGGACACGCTTCAATCGGCGAGTTCGGAATCGACCTCAGCGCTCGCGATCTCTCGGCCAATCCGGGCGACGATTTCGAGCGCTATGCCTCCGGCACATGGCTAGACAAGACCGAAATCCCGGCCGACCGGGCTTCGGTCGGTTCGTTCAACAATCTGCGCGAGGATGTGACGGCACAGGTCAATGGCCTCATCACCGAGGCACCTGCGGGCACGCAATATGGCGCCCTGTACCAATCCTTCATGGACGAAAAGACGATCGAGAAGATCGGCCTCGCGCCGCTCAAGCGCGATCTCACGGCAGTCGATGCGATTTCCGACAAGGTTGAGTTCGCGCGCTTCATGGGCTCGACATACGACAAGTTCGGCGGATCGCTGTTCGGCGCCACGCCCTATGCCGATCCGGACGACCCGGCCATGAATTCGCTCTGGCTGTTTTCCTCAGGCCTCGGCCTCCCGGAAAAGGACTATTACTTCAACGAGAAGTTCGCCGCACAGCGCGGCGCCTATATCGACTACCTGACCAGGACCTTCAAGGTGATCGGCGTGCCGAACCCACGCGAGGCCGCAAGCCGCGTGATGACCTTCGAGACCTATGTCGCCGAACTGAACTGGGACGTTGAGCAGACACGCGATATCGCCATGATCAACAACCCGATGTCCGGCGCGGAACTGGCAAACTATGCCCCCGGTGTCGATTGGGGCGCGTTCTTCGCAGGCAACAATATTCCGCCGCAAGACCGGATCATCGTGACTGACAATACCGCGATCAGGGCGATTGCTGCGCTCTACGCTTCAACCGATCTGGAAACGCTGAAGCTGTGGCAAAAGGCCCGCGTTACGCACCAGGCCTCGCCCTATCTCACCAAGAAGATGATCGATAGTCGCTTCAAGTTCACCAGCACCCTGTCCGGCGTCAGCGAAATCCGCCCGCGCTGGAAACGCGCGGTTGACCTGATCGACGGGCAGCTGGGCGAGCTGGTGGGCGAAAGCTACGTCCAGGAATACTTCCCCGAAGTGGCCAAGGTCCGCATGGACGAGCTGGTCAAGAACCTGAAGCTCGCCATGGCTGACCGGATTCGCGGCAATGAATGGATGAGCGAGGATACCAAGACCGCGGCGCTCGAGAAGCTCGACAAGATGGAAGTCATGGTCGGCTATCCCAAGGAGTTCCGCGACTATTCGCAGCTGCCAATGTCGCCCGATGACCTCTATGGCAACATGGTCGCAGCCACCAGGTTCAATGCCGACTATACGATGAGCGACCTTGGCAAGCCGGTCGATCGCAGCAAATGGGCGATGAACCCGCAAACGGTGAACGCCTATAATGGCGGGCTGGAAAACAAGATGGTGTTCCCGGCCGGAATCCTGCAGCCGCCCTTCTTCGATGCCTGGGCCGATCCGGCGGTGAATTATGGCGCGATCGGCGTGGTGATCGGCCACGAAATCAGCCACGGTTTCGACGATCAGGGCCGCAAGATCGACGCCAATGGCGCGATCAAGGACTGGTGGACGCCTGAAGACAACGAACGCTTCAAGGCAGAAGCCAAGAAGTTCGGCGAACAATATGCCGCATTCGAAGTGGTGCCCGGCGCCTTCATCAAGCCGGACCTGACCATGGGCGAAAACATCGCCGACCTGGCCGGGGTGCTGGTTGCCTATGACGCTTACCACAAGTCGCTGGGCGGCAAGGAAGCCCCGGTGATTGACGGGCTGACCGGCGATCAGCGCTTCTTCCTCGCTTATGCTCAGGTGTGGCGGTCGAAGGCGCGCGAGGATGCCCTGCGCAACCTGGTCACGACCGATCCGCACAGCCCGGCGCGCTATCGCACGATCGCGCCGCTGCGCAATGTCGATGCCTGGTACGAAGCCTTCGGGATCAGCCCCGACGACGCCATGTATATCGCTCCTGAAGATCGCGTCAGGATCTGGTGAATCGGATGCGGCGGGTGCTATTTGTGCCCGCCGCTCCCCCGTTTCAACAGTGTTCTCCTGGTAGCGTTATCGGGATTCTTGCCTGAGAGGCGATCTTGGACTCTAACCTCCGCAGGCACGAAGGGCCGGCGTGATCACGAGTGAGAAGATGTCGCTAAATTATTGACCTTCAGTGATAATATCCGATGCCGGATGCGCGCCCGAAATCCCCATAATACCTAAAGCATACCTGAAGTATTGCCAGAAAACGCTGGGGCTACAGGAAAACTTAAGTCCCCCCACTTGTAAAATTGCGCCATGGCTGGGGCCTCTTCGTTCGCATCTTCCCGCTGAGTCCTCCGGGTCGCACCAATTGGCTCAATCGAAGCGAGAACTTGCAAGCGCTATATGACCGAATGGATTCGATCCTGCGCCTCGCGCAGCAGGTGAATCGCTGGGTTCCGCTTGCGCATCACAATGCGCTCGCGGAGCCTTCCCGGCCTCCCTCCATTTCGACGATGACCCCTTCTCGATCGACCAACGCCGCATGACCGGTTGCAATTGCAATCAATCTCCTGTTCAAGGTCGGACAGCTAGGCGCTGGATTCCAGTGCCGTTTTCTTTTCCATGCCCGGCGCAGTCTTGCGCCTGGCTCCAGCACTAATCTGGAGACGTCATGAAGGCCCAAATCCTGGCCACGACCGCCATTCACATTTTCGGTGCAGCCCTGCTTGCCGGCTGCGCCACCACCAACGGAGCCGATATGGACCCGATTGCTGCCGCTCAAGATGCCGCCGATTACAGCCCGGCTATCCCCGAAGGCACCGGCTATTTCGCCAAGGACAGCACGCTGCCCTTCCATGCGCCGGATTTCACCAGGATCAGCGAGGATGACTACATTCCCGCTTTCGAGCAGGGCATGGCAATCCAGCAGGCCGAAGTCGCCGCGATCGTCAATAATCCCGCGCCGCCGACATTCGACAACACGATCGTCGCGCTCGAAAAATCGGGGCGGATGCTCGGCCGTGTGTCCTATGTTTTCTACGCGCTGACCGGCGCCAACACGACCGACCGGCTCGATGAGATCGACACCGAAATGGGGCCGAAGCTCTCCGCGCATTTCGACGGCATCTCGCTCAACCCCGCGCTCTTCGCCCGCGTGAAGGCAGTCTATGACAACCGCGCTGCGATGAGCATGACGCGCGAAGACGCCAGGCTGCTGGAAGAGACCTACAAGAACATGGTCCACGCCGGTGCGAAGCTCACCGATACGCAGCGCGAACAGGTCAAGGCGATCAATTCCCAGCTGTCGACGCTGACCACCGAGTTCAGCCAGAAGGTCCGCCAGGCGACGGTCGACAATGCGCTGATCGTGGAAAGCGCCGATGATCTTGCCGGACTTTCCGAGGCTGACATCGAATCCGCAGCCAAACTTGCCGCTGAAAAGGGGCAGGAAGGCAAATTCGCGATCGCCCTCCAGAACACTACGCGGCACCCGCTCAACCCCAGCCTCGACGATCGCATGACGCGCGAGCTGCTTTATTGGCGCAGCTATCACCGCGCCGATGCAAATGACGCCAACGACACGCGCCTGCTGCTGGCCAAGATCGTGAAATTGCGGGCGGACAAGGCCGCGCTTTTCGGCGATTCCGACTGGGCCAGCTACACCATGTATGACCGCATGGCGAAGAACCCCAAGACCGCGATCGACTTCATGGAACAGATGGTTCCCGCCCTCGCTGCCACCCAGCGCCGCGAAGCTGCGGAGTTGAACGAGCGGATCGCTGCCGACGGCAAGAATTTCGAGGTAAAGCCGTGGGACTGGAACTATTACGCCGAGAAGATCAAGGCCGAGAAATACGCTTTCGACGAAAGCGTGGTGAAGCCCTATTTCCAGATCGACAAGGTGCTGGAAGACGGTGTTTTCTATGCCGCCAACAAGCTTTACGGCCTGACCTTCAAGCGCCGCACCGATATCCCCGTCTATCACCCGGACGTGTCGACCTACACCGTCTATGACAATGACGGTTCCGAGCTCGGCCTGTTCTATTTCGATCCTTACCAGCGCCCCTCGAAACGCGGCGGTGCATGGATGAGCAACTTCGTGGACCAGAGCTATCTGTGGGGCACCAAGCCGGTGATCTACAACGTGCTCAACATCCCGAAGGCGCCCGAGGGCGAGGTGCAACTGGTCGATTTCGACAATGTGGAAACGATGTTCCACGAGTTCGGCCACGCGCTGCACGGCTTCTTCGCCGACCAGAAATACACCAGCCTCTCGGGCACGGCGACGGCGCGCGATTTCGTGGAATATCCTAGCCAGGTCAACGAGATGTGGGCAACCTATCCCGAGGTGCTGCAGCATTATGCCCAGCATTACCAGACCGGCGAAACGCTGCCGTTGGAGATGGTGAAGAAGATCCAGGCGACGCAGAAGTTCAACCAGGGTTACGACTTCGGCGAAGTGGTCGAAGCTGCACTGCTCGACATGAAGTGGCACGCGCTCTCGCCCGAACAGGCGGCAGCTATCGATGCGCCCGAGAAGGTCGACGGTTTCGAGGTCAAGGCGCTCAAGGAGCTGGGGCTGGAAATCGACCTGGTGCCGCCGCGCTATCGCAGCAGCTATTTCAACCACATCTTCTCTTCGCCCGCGGGCTATTCGGCCGGCTACTACAGCTATCTGTGGACCGAGATGCTCGACAAGGACAGCCGCAAGTGGTTCCTCGACAATGGCGGGCTCACGCGCGCCAATGGCGATCACTACCGCAAGGAAGTGATCAGCCGCGGCGGCACGATGGACTACTTCGAGATGTTCCGCAATTTCGCCGGGCGCGAACCCGATGTCACGCCGATGCTGCAATCGCGCGGACTTGTCGAAGAGAAGTAAGCGCAAGAGTGCATTGCCACACCGGAGGGCGGCCCGAAGCGGGTCGCCCTTTCTGTTTGGAGCCTGCAGCTTGCCGGGTGGCAACCACCTAGCTTGTAACCAGCGCCCTCGCACCGGGCTGCCCCAACCACTTGCCGGTCACACCCCAGACCTGCGCGATCACTTCGGGCGAAAGCGCCTGTTCGGGTGCGCCGTCCGCAACCGCCCGCCCCTGATCGAGAACAAGCACACGGTCGGCATGGTTCATCGCCATTGCCAGATCGTGAAGGACCAGCACCACGCCCGCCCCTTGCGCGGCGGCATCATGCAGGTTGCGCATCAATGCAAGCTGGTGCCCCAGGTCGAGCGCTGCGAGCGGTTCGTCGGCCAGAATCCACTCGGGCTCACCCGCCAGAACGCGGGCCAGCAGCGCGCGCGCCTTTTCACCGCCCGAAAGATGCGACACCGGGCGATGGCGCAAATCCTGCAAATCGAGCGTGGCAATGGCCCGCTCCACCGCCTCTACCCCGCGGTCGCGCCAGGGCATCCGACCAAGCCGAACCACATTTTCGACCGCCACGTCCCAGGCAACCACCGCCTCTTGCGGGAGATAGCCGATCCGGCGCGCGCGATCCTGAGGATGGATCGACGCCAGCGAAGCATCGGCAAGCGTAACTGCCCCGCTTTCCGCCATTAGCAGTCCCGCCAAGGCCATCAGCAGGCTCGACTTGCCCGCACCATTCGGCCCGCAAATCGCAGTGATCTGTCCTGGCGCGAAGCTGGCTGAAACCGCTTCGAGAACCTGCGCGCCGCCGCGCTCCAACCCCAGACTGTCGCAGGCCAGCGTCATATCCGCCCCCTCCGCATTCTGAGCAGCAACCAGAGGAAGAAAGGCGCGCCAATCAGGCTGAGCGCGATGCCCAGCCGCAATTCGGTCACGAACGGCAGTATCCGCACCACGCTGTCCGCCACCAGCACCAGCAAGCCGCCAGCCAGTGCGCTCGGCAGGATCAGGCTGGAGGGCAGCCGGTCGGTCAGGGGGCGGACGAGATGCGGCACGATAAGGCCGACAAAGCCGATGATTCCCGCCACCGCCACGCCTGCCCCGACGCAAAGCCCGATCCCCACGACCAGCAGCCACAGCAGCCGGTCGCTCCGAACGCCAAGCGAGCGCGCGGCGTCACTTCCCAGCGTTAGCGCGTCAAGCGGCCTCGCGGCAAATGCGAGCAGGAGTATTCCTAGCGCGACGAGAGGCGTGGCCAGCGTTACTTCGCGCCAGCTGCGGTCGGTCAGCGCGCCATTGAGCCACATCACGATCTCGCTCATCGCGAAAGCGCTGGGGCTAAAGGTGATGGCAAGCGCCGTAAGCGCGCCGGCGAGGCTGGCGATCATCAGGCCTGCGAGCGTGAACAGTGCAATTCCGCCCGAACGGCCCGCGATCAGCGCCAGCATCGCCATGCCCAGCCCGGCCCCCGCCAGCGCAAACAGAGGCAGCAGCCAGGCGCTCGCCGAATAACCGAACCACAGGCTCGCCACTGCGCCCAGCGCAGCCATCGGCGCGATTCCGAACAGGCCCGGATCGGCCAGCGGATTACGCAGATAGCCCTGCATCGCCGCGCCCGAAGCGCCCAGCCCTGCCCCGATCACGACCGCCAGAATGGCGCGCGGCAAGCGCAGTTCCATCAGGATCAGCGCGGCATTGGGCGTCGACGCAGGATCGATCCACACCCGCCCGGCCAGCAGCGAGAGCGGCAGTGCAAGCAGCAGCAATGCGCCGAAGATTAGCGAAGCGCGATTCATTCCGCCTCATCCCTGATCTCGACCAGCCTGTCGAGCGCACGCGCAATGGTTGGCCCACCGCAATAGAGCAGCGCCGGGTCGAGCGGCTCGATGCGTGTGTAGTGGAGTTTGGCTAGCGCGGGATGCTGCTGCCCGCGACTGTTCCCCGCAACCAGCAGAAGATCGGGAGGATTGGCAAGCACTTGCTCGAGCGAAAGGTAATCCGCCTGCCCCAGGCCGAGCGCTGCAGAATGGCTGGAGAATCCGGCATGGCGCATCAACGTGCCAATCATCGTCTGTTCTCCGGGCACGATCTCTCCCGGTTGCCACAGAACAGTACCGATCGGCGTTGCATCCGGCCGAGGCACACTATCTACCAAAGCTCGCTCGATCCGCCCGATCAGCGCTTCGCCGCGGTCAGGATGGCCTGCAAGCGCAGCGATGCGCCGGACCTGCGCAAAACTCTGCTCGACTTCGCCCGCGATGCCGAAGGTTTCCGTACGGAAACCCAGATCGGTAAGCGCTGCCGTTGTCGCAGGCGGCAGGAAGGCCCCCGCCAGCACGAGATCGGGATTGAGTGCAACAACCTCTTCCACGGTGCCTGAGGTGGCCTTGAACCGGCGCGCGGTCGCCGGATCAATCGAACTGGACGCGGGATCACGGCTAAAATGCGAAATCGCCAGGATCTGTCCAGGATCGGCGACTTCCACCAGGATTGCATCGGTGCAGGGATTGAGGCTGACGATGCCGGGCCCATCGCCGTCGCGCAGTGGTGCCGATGGCGCGGAACAGGCGGCAAGCGTGGCCGCAAACATGCTCGACACCGCAACCGCCCAGTTTCGTCTGTTGTGAAAGCTCATTCTGCCTATTGCTCCCCGCGCTGCCGCGATAGATGCGGCTTGCGCAGCCTGCAAGGCCTTGGGGCGACCGGCCTCAGCACATTAACCTCCTGAAATGCAGTGTTCTCTTTCGGGACGCGCGCGAGGCCATGCTCGCCATTGGTGGCCCCTTATTCTACGCGCCCTGAGCGCGGATTTCGCCAAGCATTTCATGACTGAACATTTGACACGCCTCCTTCGCGCTCTGCGCCACCGGAATGACAAACCGGGCCATCTCGGCCGGCGCTTCATCGTGCTTGCGGCGGCGATAGGCGTTCCGGCATTTGCCGCTCCCGCCGAATGGACGTTCGATGGAATTGGAGCAGCGGATTCCGATCCCCTCCAACTCGCCATGCAACAGGAGACGATGCCCTTCGAATCCGCCGGGATGAGCTTTCCCGGATCGGCGTTCTACTATCTGGAAGATGCACCGCAGGCTCCCGTCGCTCTGCCATCGCTTGACCCGAACGAGACGCAGCCAGAAACCGGGCACCTGGGCATGGTTCTTGACGCGGGACCCGTTGCAAGATCATTCGCGTCGGCGGGAACCGGGCTCGACCGCGCCCGCGCGCTGCAATGCCTGGCGCAGGCGGTCTATTATGAAGCGGCAAGCGAAAGCGAAGCGGGACAGCGCGCGGTGGCGCAGGTTGTGCTCAACCGCGTGGCGAACCGGGCCTGGCCCTCCAGCGTATGCGGCGTGGTGTACCAAGGATCTCAGCGCAGCACCGGCTGCCAGTTCACCTTTACCTGCGATGGTTCCCTGACGCGCAAGCCCAGCCGCAAGGGATGGGACCGCGCAATGATGGTTGCCGCCCACGCTCTCGCCGGCGACGTTTATGAGCCGATTGGCCTGGCGACGCATTACCACACCAACTGGGTCAATCCCTATTGGGCGAAGACGCTCGACCTGGTCGGGACTATCGGTGCGCACCGCTTCTATCGATCGCGCGGAGCAAGTGGCCATCCCTCAGCCTTTACCACTCGCTACAGCGGGCATGAGATCGCCACTGCGTCTCTGACCTTGCGCACTGCCCAGGTGCCGGTTGCAAGCGAGAGCGTCGCCCCCACCCGCTCGGGCCCAATGCCAGCTTCCAGCGCAATTACCGGAACCCCCGCCCCCTCCCTCGCCACACCGGCCAAACCAGTTTCGCAGGTCAACAGCGGATATGGCGGAGCGGGACAGGTGAAAGCCGAATATGCCAGCGCAGGCCGGTGGCTCGACGACCAGGTCACAGGCAAGCAATAGGCACCGCCCGGCTAACGCATGCAGCGAGCCCGGCCCTGGTTAACGACTGCGAAACCCTGTCATGGAACCAAGCCTTAGCGAGCGGCGGATATATCGCCTTCCCCGTCGCTGAAAATCTGCAAGGACTCGCTTGATGCTCACCCTACCGGCCGCCTCCATCTCGGCAGCTTGTTCCCCCCTTGCACGAGCAATGGGCAAACGCGCCGTCGCCCGCGCAGCCAATGACAATGGCGAGCATGGAACGTCCGATCTGATGCTCAACGCGGCGCTGCGTCACTTCGCGGAGCATGGCCTGGGTGCAGCGCGGGCGGCACGCGAGAAGGCCGAAGCGGCATTCTTTGCCGGCGATCGCGAGAGCTATGACTGGTGGCTCGGCGTCTGCCGCACACTCGACCGCAGGCTTGCGGCCTCTGTCGAGCGCGACACCCGTCCCCGGCGCGGTTGAGTTCGGTAGCCTCCAAGCATTTGCCCGCAAAGCAATATTTGTCTTCGTAATTCTGGTAAGCAAGGCGTTAACTTGCCAGTGACGTCTTTGCGTTATGCCCGATTGGTCATGGCGGGAGACAAGCACTTGACCAGACTGCGCGACCTGTACGCGCATCACACGCGCACGGACAAACTGTCCGAGCGTGTGAAGCATACGCTTGTCCGCACGCTATACACCCAACCCGCAAGTCTTGCGATCGGGGCGATCAACGGCATTGCCTCCACTTTCATCGCCGCATGGGCCGCCAACCTCAATGTGCTCTATGGTGGCTGTGTCATCCTGACGGTGATTGCGATCGCCCGCCTGGCCGCTGCAATCCGTCTCTCCCCGGATGAAGGCAAGACCAGCACCCGCACGCTTGAGGTGATCTACGAGGTTGGCGCGTTCAGCTATGCGTTTGTACTCGGCCTGATTGCCGCGCTCACATTGCTAACCCAGGCTGGCGTAGCCATTGAAGTGCTGATGGTCACCAATGCCGCCTGTTACGGCGTCGGAATCTGCGCGCGCAATGCGGGCCGCCCGCAAATCGCAATGGGGCAGTTGTTCCTTACATGCCTGCCGATCATGGCGGCATCGCTCTGGATCGGAACGCTGCCCTTCATTGCGCTGTTCTTCACCATGCTGCTGCTGTTCCCGGCGATGATGTCGATCACCTTCAACGTCTTCAAGGTGCTGCGGGATTCGATCAGCGCCGCCGAAACGAGCGCGGAACTGGCAGAAAAGATGCAGCGGCTCGCGCGAACCGACGTTGTCACCGGCCTCGCCAATCGTGCCGGCCTGAATCACGCGATGGTGGAGACTATGGCTGCGGTCAATGAGGATACGCGCATTGCGGTGATCTGGATCGATCTCGACCGCTTCAAGGAAGTCAACGACCTGCTGGGCCATCCGGTTGGCGACCGCGTGCTGATCGAAGTTTCCCGCCGATTGCGCGAAGTCACGCCCGAAGGATCGACCATCGCCCGCTTTGGCGGAGACGAGTTCATAGTCTGCTGCCCGATCGTCGACCGCAAGCATAGCGAAAAGATCGCCAGCGAGATCCATGCCGAGATCATGCGACCGATCCGGATCGAAGGTGACCGGCTGGAAGTGCGCGCTTCGCTGGGCGTTGCTCTGCTGCCCGAAGACGGAACCGACGCTGATGCCCTGATACAGAATGCCGATCAGGCGCTCTATCACGCCAAGATCGGCGGGCGCAGCCAGACCAGGTTCTTCGATCAATCGATGACGCGCGACCTCGTGCGGCGCCGCGAAATCGAAGGCGAACTTCGCGCCGCCATCCAGCGCGACGAACTGTCGATCTTCTTCCAGCCGATCGTCGATCTGCAAACCGGCAAGATTCGCACCTTCGAAGCGCTGGTGCGCTGGTTCCATCCGGAAAAGGGCGAATTGCGGCCGGACGAGTTCATCCCGGTGGCAGAGGAATCGGGCGTGATCGTCACCCTCGGCAACTGGATTACCGCACAGGCTGCCCGCGCCTGCGCCAAGTGGCCCGAAGACGTGACCATCGCAGTCAACCTCTCTCCGCTGCAGATCAAGGCGCCTGGCGCCGCACTGGGAATCCTCAGCGCGTTGCGCGACGCGAACCTCGACCCCTCGCGGCTCGAACTGGAAGTGACCGAAAGCCTGTTCGTCGAAGACAACCACGCAACGGCCAGCTTCATTGAGGATCTTTCGAACGAAGGCGTCCGTTTCGCTCTCGACGATTTCGGCACCGGCTATTCCTCGCTGGCCTATATCAACACCTTCCCGTTCAAGAAGATCAAGGTGGACCGCAGCTTTGTTTCGGGCCCGAATGTCGGCCAGAAGAGTGACGCCATCATCCGCGCCGTGGCCGAAATGGGTTCTCGCCTTGGCATGGACATCGTCGCCGAAGGTCTCGAGACGATCGAGCAGGTCCAGGCCGTACGCGAAGCCGGCTGTAATCTCGGCCAGGGCTATTACTTCAGTCGCGCGGTCCCGGACTATCTGGCCGCCATGCTGTTGGCGCAGGAGCGCGCGACGCTGGAGCAGCAACGCAGGATCGCCTGAGCGCGCAGGCCCGCGGCCCCTCAACCGCTCACACTGGCCATTGCGCAACGATCTTTCAGTAGGTGCATTGCGATCGAAGCGTGCTATTCTTGCAAGTCGGCCAGGGCAGTAATCGAATTTCTTGCACACATTATTGCTATTGCGAATTGTTTGCAAAAATAGTTCATCAATTAGTACAATTGCCGGTTGCAATCCCAAACACCCGGGCCTAGGGCCGCGATGAATGGCCGGGTGCCAGCCCTCGCGGGACGTAAGGGAAAGCACTTCGATTCCGGTCAGGGTTCATGCGTCCCAAGCCCCAAGGGAAGGACAAGACCGGAAGATGGCCCGTAAGAAGATAGCGCTCGTCGGCGCCGGAATGATCGGCGGAACGCTCGCGCACCTCGCAGCAATGAAGGAAATGGGCGATGTCGTCCTGTTCGACATTGCCGAAGGCATGCCAGCTGGCAAGGCACTGGACCTCTCGCAGGCCGGTCCCGTCGAAGGCTATGACGCCCAGCTCAAGGGCACCAGCGATTACAAGGATATTGCCGGCGCAGACGTAGTGATCGTCACCGCCGGTGTTCCTCGCAAGCCCGGCATGAGCCGCGACGACCTGCTCGGCATCAACCTCAAGGTGATGAAGGCGGTTGGCGAAGGCATCAAGGAAAACTGCCCCGACGCATTCGTGATCTGCATCACCAATCCGCTCGACGCGATGGTCTGGGCGCTGCGCGAATTCTCCGGCCTGCCGCACAACAAGGTGGTCGGCATGGCAGGCGTGCTCGACAGCGCGCGTTTCCGCCACTTCCTGGCTGAAGAGTTCGACGTGTCGATGGAAGATGTCACGGCATTCGTGCTCGGCGGCCACGGCGACACCATGGTTCCGATCCTCGAATATTCGACCGTCGCTGGCATCCCTGTGCCCGATCTCATCAAGATGGGCTGGTCGACGCAGGAAAAGATGGACGCGATCGTCCAGCGTACCCGCTCTGGCGGCGGCGAGATCGTTGCCCTGCTCGGCAATGGCTCGGCCTATTACGCGCCGGCAACCAGCGCGATCCAGATGGCCGAAGCCTATCTCAAGGACAAGAAGCGCGTGCTGCCCTGCGCCGCGCATCTGACCGGCCAGTATGGCGTCGACGGTCTCTATGTCGGCGTGCCGATCGTGATCGGCGCCAATGGCGTGGAGCGCGTGGTCGAGATCGAACTCGACGAAACCGCCAAGGCCGGCTTCCAGGTCAGCGTCGATGCGGTCAAGGAACTGCTCGAAGCCTGCAAAGCGATCGATAGCTCGCTCGCCTGAGCACCCAACAAGACGGATCAATCAGGAGAGACACGGATGTCCATCCTCGTAGACAAGAATACCAAGGTCATCACCCAGGGCATGACGGGTGATACCGGCACTTTCCACACGCAGCAGGCGCTGGATTACGGCACGCAGATGGTTGCGGGCGTCACGCCGGGCAAAGGCGGCACGACGCATATCGGCCTGCCCAATTTCGATACCGTTGCCGAGGCCAAGGCAGCGACCGGCGCGACCGCGACCTGCATCTATGTTCCGCCGCCCTTCGCCGCCGACGCGATCTGCGAAGCGATCGATGCGGAGATGGAACTGATCGTCTGCATCACCGAGGGCATTCCGGTGCTCGACATGGTCCGCGCCAAGGCTGCGCTGACGGGATCGAAATCGCGCCTGATCGGCCCCAACTGCCCCGGCGTTCTGACGCCCGAAGAATGCAAGATCGGCATCATGCCGGGTTCGATCTTCAAGAAGGGCAGCGTCGGCGTTGTCTCGCGTTCGGGCACGCTGACCTATGAAGCCGTGCACCAGACCACCATGGTAGGCCTGGGTCAGACCACTGCGGTCGGTATCGGCGGCGATCCGGTCAACGGCACCAATTTCATCGACGTGCTCGACATGTTCCTTTCCGATGACGAGACCAAGTCGATCATCATGATCGGCGAGATCGGCGGCAGCGCGGAAGAGGAAGCGGCCGAGTTCATCAAGCAGGAAGCAGCCAAGGGCCGCAAGAAACCGATGGTCGGCTTCATCGCGGGCCGGACGGCGCCTCCGGGGCGCCGCATGGGCCATGCCGGTGCGATCGTTTCGGGCGGCCAGGGCGGCGCGGAAGACAAGATCGCTGCGATGGAGGCTGCGGGCATCCGCGTGTCGCCCTCGCCCAGCGAACTGGGCACCACTCTGGATGCGATGCTGAAGGAACTCGCCTGACCAGTGGCACGGCGCATCTCCTCCCCGGGAGCGCCGTGCGCATTCGGCCATTGGTTTGCCAAGAGGTAACCTGACGATGGGCAATGAGAATCTCGACTTTTACCCTGACGACCCTCAGCCGGGCCCGTCCTGGGGCAATCCGCGCTGGCCACTGACATCGCCCGATTCGGAGAGCGACCTGACACAGGCGCTCGACCCCACGGCGATGAAGCTGGCAATCAAGGAAGCGGCCAGGAAGGCCAGCAAACCGCTCGATGCCAAGGCCATCGAGCAAGCGGCCGAGGAATCGGTCCGCGCGATGTTGCTGATCCGGCTATACCGCGTACGCGGCCATCTGGCTGCCGATCTCGACCCGCTCGGCCTCTCGCATCGCGACGAACCGGAAGACCTCACGCTCGAATGGCACGGCTTTGGCGGTCAGGAAGACAAGGAAGTCTATGTCGGCGGCGCCTTCGGCTTTGACTGGGTCAAGGTTGGCGAACTCCACAGCGCGCTGAAGGCGACTTATTGCGGCCATGTCGGCCTCGAATACATGCATATTTCGGACACTGAGGAACGGCGCTTCCTGCAGGACAAGTTCGAAAGCCCGGAAGACACGATCCAGTTCACGCCCGAAGGCAAGAAGGCGATCCTGGCTGCCGTGATCCGCGGCGAGGAATACGAGAAGTTCCTCGGCAAGAAATACGTCGGGACCAAGCGCTTTGGCCTCGATGGCGGCGAATCCATGATCCCGGCTCTCGAAGCGGTGATCAAATATGGCGGCGCTGACGGCGTTCGCGAAATCGTTTATGGCATGGCGCACCGCGGCAGGCTCAACGTGCTCGCGAATGTGATGGCCAAGCCCTACAAGGTCATCTTCCACGAGTTCTCGGGCGGCAGCGCCAATCCCGAAGATGTCGGCGGATCGGGCGATGTGAAATACCACCTCGGCACCAGCACCGATCGCGAGTTTGACGGGATCAGCGTGCATATGTCGCTTGTGCCCAACCCCTCGCACCTCGAAACAGTCGACCCGGTAGTTCTGGGCAAGGTCCGTGCGCAGCAGGCAATCCGCGAGGATCTTGCTTCGCACGAACAGGTCCTGCCCGTGCTGATTCACGGCGATGCGGCCTTTGCTGGCCAGGGGATCGTGTGGGAATGCCTCGGTTTCTCGGGCGTCAACGGCTACAACACCGGCGGCTGCCTCCACTTCGTCATCAACAATCAGATCGGCTTCACCACCAGCCCGAAATTCGCGCGTTCCTCGCCCTACCCGTCCGACGTGGCGAAGGGCGTTCAGGCACCAATCCTGCACGTCAATGGTGACGATCCGGAGGCAGTGACCTTCGCTTGCAAGCTGGCAGTCGAATACCGCCAGAAGTTCAAGCGCGATATCGTGATCGACATGTGGTGCTATCGCCGCTTCGGCCATAACGAAGGCGACGAACCAAGCTTTACCCAGCCGCTGATGTACAGCGCGATCCGCAAGCATCCGCGCGTTAGCGAGCTCTATGCCGACAAGCTGATTGCGCAGGGCGTGATCGAAGCCGGTACCGCCCCGCAATTGCGCGACGAGTTCGACAAGCTGCTGCAGGAAGAATTCGACGCCGCCCCAAGCTACAAGGCCAATGAGGCTGACTGGTTTGGCGGTCGCTGGGCCGGCCTCAACAAGCCGGCCGACCCTGAAACCGCGCGCCGCAACATTCACACCGCTATCGAACGCAAGCTGTTCGACAGCCTGGGCCGCACGCTCACCACCGTTCCCGAGGATATCCAGATCCACAAGACGCTGGGCCGCGTGATCAAGGCCAAGGAGGCAATGTTCGAAAGCGGCGAAGGTTTCGACTGGGCCACGGCAGAGGCACTCGCCTTCGGCAGCCTGGTGACCGAAGGCTTCGGCGTGCGCCTGTCCGGCCAGGATTCCGGTCGCGGCACCTTCAGCCAGCGCCATGCCGTCTGGATCGATCAGAACACGGAAGAGAAATACATTCCGCTGTGCCAGCTCCCGCATGGCAAGTTCGAGGTCTATGACAGCCCGCTATCCGAATATGGCGTGCTCGGCTTCGAATATGGCTTTGCAATGGCCGATCCCAAGACGCTGGTTCTGTGGGAAGCGCAATTCGGCGATTTCGCCAACGGCGCGCAGATCATGATCGACCAGTATATTGCCGCAGGCGAAGCCAAATGGCTGCGCGCAAACGGGTTGGTCCTGCTATTACCGCATGGCTACGAAGGCCAGGGGCCAGAGCACTCTTCCGCCCGGCTTGAGCGCTTCCTTCAGCTTTGTGCGAACGACAATATCCAAGTCTGCAACATCACCACTCCGGCGAACTACTTCCACGTTCTGCGCCGCCAGATGTTGCGCCCGTTCCGCAAGCCACTCATCATCATGACGCCCAAGAGCCTGCTGCGCCATCCGCTGGCCAAGAGCGAGGCGAGCGAGTTCCTGGGTGAGCAGCACTTCATGCGCATCAAATCGGACATGACGGAGATTCCGGACAAGAAGGTCCGCCGCCTGGTCCTGTGTTCGGGCAAGGTCGCCTATGACCTGATGCAGAAGCGCGACGAGGAAAAGCTGAACGATGTCTCGATCGTGCGGATCGAACAGCTCTACCCCTTCCCCGGCGAACCGCTTGCCGCCCGGCTCAAACGCATGACCAATCTCGAAGAGATCGTCTGGTGCCAGGAAGAGCCGCGCAACAACGGTGCTTGGTTCTTCGTTGACCGCCTGATCGAAATGTCGGCCGAAGCGGCGGGCAAGCAAGGCATGCGTCCGACCTATGCCGGGCGTGACGCGTCAGCCTCACCTGCAACCGGCCTCGCCATCCGTCACCAGGAACAGCAGGAACTGCTGGTCAAGGTCGCGCTGGGGCTGGCCGGTGACGAAGGCGTGAAGCCTGGCAAGAAGGGCTCGCGACGCCCTTCGCAACGCAAGACAAAATCCTGATTGAGCTGGGATAGCTAGAACATGGCACAAGAAGTCAAAGTACCCACACTGGGCGAATCGGTTACCGAAGCGACCGTCGGCGAATGGTTGAAGCAGCCTGGCGAGGCCGTGGCGGTGGATGAGCCGATCGCCAGCCTCGAAACGGACAAGGTCGCAGTCGATGTGCCCTCCCCCGTTGCCGGCGTGCTGGCGGAACACAAGGTCGCCGTGGGCGATACGGTCGAAGTCGGCGCGGTGATCGCCACGGTCGAGGCTGGTGCTTCGGCGGGCGCCGCGAAACCGGCTGCGGCAAAGGAAGAGGCCCCTGCGCCTGCTGCGTCCGAGGAAGCGGCTTCGGGCGACGCGTCAGTCACCATGTCGCCGGCAGTGCGCCGCGCGGTGCTGGAACACGGCGTCGATCCGACCACGATCAAGGGCACCGGCAAGGACGGCCGCCTGACCAAGGAAGACGTGGTTGCGGCCGCCAAGGCCAAGGAAGCCAGCCCGGCTCCCGCTGCAGCCGCTGCCCCCGCACCCGCCGCCGCTCCCGCTGCTGCCGGTCGCAATGTCGAGCGCGTGAAGATGACGCGGATGCGCCAGACCATCGCCAAGCGGCTCAAGGGCGCGCAGGAAGAGGCCGCGCTGCTCACCACCTTCAACGATGTCGACATGTCGGCGGTGATCGAGGCGCGCACCAAATACAAGGACATGTTCGCCAAGAAGCACGACATCAAGCTCGGCTTCATGGGCTTCTTCGCCAAGGCAGCCTGCCTTGCGCTGAAGGATGTGCCCGCGGTCAACGCCTATATCGAAGGCGATGAGATCGTCTATCACGACTATGTCGATATTTCGGTTGCGGTCAGCGCGCCCAATGGCCTCGTCGTCCCGGTGATCCGCGACTGCGACAAAAAGGGTTTTGCGCAGATTGAAAAGGATATCGCGGATTTCGGCACGCGTGCACGCGAAGGTACGCTGACGATGGACGACATGAAGGGCGGCACCTTCACCATCTCCAATGGCGGCGTGTTCGGTTCGCTGATGTCGACCCCGATCATCAACCCGCCGCAGAGCGCCGTGCTGGGCCTGCACCGGATCGAAGATCGCCCCATTGCACTGAACGGCGAAGTCGTCATCCGCCCGATGATGTATATCGCGCTCAGCTATGACCACCGGCTGATCGATGGCCGCGAGGCAGTGACCGCGCTCAAGATCATGAAGGAAGCGATCGAAGATCCCACGCGGATGCTGATCGACCTCTGAGGATTTGAAAATGGCTGAATACGACTACGACCTGCTTGTCATTGGTGCCGGACCTGGCGGCTATGTTGCCGCGATCCGTGCGGCGCAACTGGGCCTCAAGACCGCTTGCGCGGAAGGCCGCGAAACGCTGGGCGGCACCTGCCTCAACGTCGGCTGTATCCCGTCCAAGGCCATGCTCCACGCTTCGGAATATTTCGAGGCGGCAGCGGGTGGTGCGATGGAATCCATGGGCGTGGAAGTGAAGCCCAAGCTCAATCTCGACACAATGCACGCGCAGCGGATCGACGCGGTCGGCGGGCTGACAAAGGGCATCGAGTTCCTGTTCAAGAAGAACAAGGTCGATTGGCTCAAGGGCTATGCCAAGTTCAAGGACGCACACACCGTTGAGGTGAATGGCGAGACCAAGACGGCGAAGGAAGTGGTCATCGCCACCGGTTCCTCGGTCACGCCGCTTCCCGGCGTCGAGATCGACAATTCGAAGCATGTGGTGGTCGATTCCACCGGCGCGCTCGAACTGCCCAAAGTGCCGAAGAAACTGGTCGTGATTGGCGGCGGCGTGATCGGGCTTGAGCTCGGCTCGGTCTGGCGGCGTCTCGGCGCGGAAGTGACCGTGGTGGAATTCCTCGACCAGTTGCTGCCCGGCATGGATATGGATGTGCGCAAGGAAGCGGCCAAGATCTTCAAGAAGCAGGGCATGGAGCTGAAGCTTTCGACCAAGGTCACCGGCTGCACGGTCAAGGGCAAGAAGGCCACGCTGACGCTCGAGCCCGCTGCCGGCGGTGATAGCGAAACGCTGGATGCCGATTGCGTGCTGGTTTCGATCGGGCGGCGCCCCAACACCGAAGGTCTGAGGCTTGAGAATATCGGGCTGGAAACCAACCAGCGCGGCCAGATCGAAGTCGATCACGAGTTTCGCACCAGCGTCGAGGGCGTGCGCGCCATCGGTGACGTCGTCCCCGGCCCCATGCTCGCGCACAAGGCGGAAGACGAAGGCATCGCTGTGGCCGAATGGATCGCCGGGCAAACCGGCATCGTGAATCACGATGTCATCCCCGGCGTAGTCTATACCTGGCCCGAAATCGCGGGTGTCGGCCTGACCGAGGAAGCCGCGAAGGAACGCGGTGCGGTCAAGGTGGGCAAGTTCCCGATGATGGCCAACAGCCGCGCCAAAACCAATCACGAGCCTGACGGTTTCGTGAAAGTGATCGCCGATGCCGAAACCGACCGCGTGTTGGGTGTTTGGTGCATCGCTTCGGTCGCAGGTACGATGATCGCGCAGGCCGCGCAGGCGATGGAGTTCGGCGCAACGTCAGAGGATATCGCCTATACCTGCCACGCGCACCCGACTCACTCGGAAGCGATCAAGGAAGCGGCAATGGGAGTGCTGGGCAAACCGATCCATATGTGATCGGCTTTGTCCGCATTTGAGTGGTTATCGGACGTTGCTCCGGTGAAATTTCCACCGCTTAAAGGCTTGCCAAGCGGCGCTGCTTATAAGCGCTATCGACAGGACTAATCCGCCAGCGAATATCGAAACTCCTCCCATCAGCAGCGTCTGAAGAGGCAGATCGACCTCAATTTTTGTAGGCTCTGGGAGCAATTTCATAATGACGAAGAATGTGATCGCTGCCCCAGCGAACGAAGCAATACCAAATCCGAACCGAGTCTTCGGCTCAACCATGCGTAACTCTTCATGAACCCACGAGATCGCAAGCAGTAACGGCACAAGAAACGCCATCATCAAGATCGTTTCGACTACACTCATGCGCCGCTTGTAGCCTTCAATGACCAATGTCCGCAACTGGGTCGTTAGCTGACGATCCACCCACGCCCCTCACACCTCCTTCGGATAGACGGGCAGAATATCGACCGGGATTGCGTCCATCGCCGCGATTGCCGCTTCGGCATGTTCGTCAAGATGGGCATAACGTTCGAAGAAGGCCTTGGTCCCTTCGTAATCGCCCAATGCCTGCAGCATCAGCTGGTCATGCAGCAGCGCTTTGAGCCCCGCCTCCATCTTGGCCGGATCGATCACGAAATGTCCTTGCGCCGCGTCCCAGTGGAACGCGCCCTTCTCCTTCAGATAGCCATATTGCAGCGCCGCGCCCTCGCCATGCGCATCGGTGACGCCAAAGCGGACCGAGCGGAAGATTCCGGCGAAATAGGTCGGCCACAGTTGGTTCTTCTCGGCCAGGGGTAGCTCGCCTTTGTCCATCATGAACAATATGTTCCACACGCCTGCCACATCGGCCTTGGATTCCTCCAGCGCAGAGTAGCGGTCCTTGAGTTCCTCGTTCACCGTGGTCTTGCGACCGTTTACGGTGATCGTGCCCGGCCCCAGGCTGTGCGACAATTCGTGAAACAGCGTTTCGAGCTGCATGTATTTCTTCACCACCAGCGGTGCCTGCGCGTCGCTCAGCACCAGCTTGCCGATGGGTGCCAGGATGCGATCATACTTCGCGCCCAGCACGTTGGACAGGATCACCTTTTTCGCACCCTTGGCCTCGCGCACGCGCTCGTCATTGGGCAAGTTGAAAGCGATGGTTTGCACGCCCGGCACATTGTCGCCGCCGCTCTGCACCTGGTCGGCCACCGCAATCGGGCTGGCAAAGCCGCGCTGGAAGTTCTTGTGCTCGTCCGGGATCGGCAGATTGGCCTCCATGTCGCGGAGGTAGCCCTTGTATTTGTCGAGCGAGGCGGAAGCTTCGGGATCCTTCAGCGTCACGAAACTCTCGAAGGCGGTCTTCTTGCCATAGAGCCGGTCGGTATAAACCTCATAGGGCCCGATCGCGACTTCGATCGGAGTTCCCTCCAGATCCATCCAGGCCAGTTCGCTTTCGAAATAATCATCGGTCAGGAAAGCCTTGGCGCGCAGTGACAGGAATTTCTTCAAGCTGGGGTTGGTGGTGATCTGCGCAGCCTGCTCCAGCAGCTGCGCAGCAGGGACAAGCCACTCCTTGTAAGCCTCGGAGTAAGGCACCGCGATGAGCCTCTCTCCATCTCTTCGCACCACGGTGTAATCACTGGTCAGCGCCGCGGCCTGATCAGGATGGGCCGCGAGATAGGCATCGAACTCCTCGCGCGTAAGATCGGTGGGATAGAAGCCCGCGCCATCGGGCATAGGCTCACTGCCCCAGAAGGGGTGGAGCTCGCCCAACTCGTCCCACGGGCCGAAATTGCGATCGAACATGGTCAGCAACAGGTCGCGATCCGCCCGGCGGTTATTTGCGACAGCCCGGCGCGCCTGATCGTAATCCGCCATCCGCTGATGCTTGTAGATCTCGCTCATATAGCGCGAGGCACCGATCAGCAGATTGACCACCTGCCGTTCTTCATCGGTAAGATAGCTTGTGTCGGGCGCCATCTCGACCACCGCCAGCTTGTCCATTTGCGCGCGCAAATCATATGCGGCTTCTGCGGGCGCGACTGGGGGGGCAGCGGCAGGTTCGACCGGAGCCTCCGGCGCGACGGTGGCACAGGCAGCGGTGGCCAGGAGGAAGGGGAGAATGGCGATGCGCATGGAAATCCTCGATTGATCTTCTCGTTCAAGGCCTAACTGGAATGATTGCAATTGTCACCAATTGCCCCGCCCCCCATTGACGCATTCGCTGTCTGGCATCATCAAGCAGCCCGCAGGGAGGATCTCTTGGCCTATCCGAAACTTACCGACAAACCGGGCGCGCTGGAAACAGCCGCAGCAATTCGCGCGGGCGAGCTGTCGCCCTATGAAGCGGTCGATGCCGCGATCGTGCGGATCGAGGAACTCGACGTCCATGTGAACGCCCTGGCCGTGGGCGATTTCGAGCGCGCCGTTGCCGCCGCCCATGCCCTGGATGGCGTCAAGCCGCGCGAGGACCAGCCGCTGTTCGGCGTGCCGATGACGGTCAAGGAAAGCTTCGACATCGCTGGCCTGCCGACCTGCTGGGGGCACCCCCAGTTCAGGGACAGCATCGCCAAACGCGATTCGAAGATCGTGACTCAGCTCAAGCGGGCGGGCGCGATCATAGTCGGCAAGACCAATGTCCCGGTCGATCTATCCGACTGGCAGAGCTTCAACCCGGTCTATGGCCGCACCAACAATCCGCACGACCATGCGCGCTCTCCGGGCGGGTCCTCGGGCGGCGGTGCCGCGGCGGTCGCCAGCGGCATGGTGCCCTGCGAATATGGCAGCGACATTGGTGGCTCGGTCCGCGTACCGGCGCATTTCTGCGGCATTTGGGGGCACAAGACGAGCTGGGGCCTTGTCTCAAAACATGGGCATGACCATCCCGCGATGGCAGGCAAGGATGCGCATGATGGCGCGCTGTCAATTGCCGGGCCGCTCGCGCGCAATGCCGCCGATATCGAAATCCTGTTGCGCATCACAGCGAACCTGCCGCTGCGCGAAGCGCGCAAGCCGCTGTCCGAATGCCGGCTGCTCATGTTGCTCGACTATCCCGGAAGCCCGATCGACGACAGCGTGCGCGGACCGCTTGAAGCGGCGGCAAAGGCGCTCGAATCTGCGGGTGTCCGCATCGACCGTACAAGCGAGCTTCTGCCTGATCTGGCGCGCCAGCAGGCGGATTACCTTCGGATGCTCAACATAGCCATGGCGCGCGGCGCGCCCGCGCCCGATGGAACGCGCGCGACTGCGACCGACTGGTTCAATCTGCTCGACATGCAGGCCCGCAATGAACTCGCCTGGGAGGCTTTGTTCGAGAGCTACGATTTCGTCCTTGCGCCCCCTGCGCCGGTACTGGCGGTGCGACATAGCGACGAAGCCGTGTTCCGCGGGACGCTGACCATCAATGGCGAGGAACAACCGGCTGCGAACGGACTCGCCTGGGCCGGAATTGCAACCTTCCCCAATCTGCCGTCGACTGTCCTTCCGGTCGGCCAGAGCGAAGTCGATGGCTCGACCCTCCCGTGCGGAATGCAGGTGATCGGGCCGCGTTGGTCCGATCTCGGCTGCATCGCCGCAGCACGCGGGATCGACGCGGTATTGAACGCGTAGGTATATGGCAGAGAAGCCACTCATGCTGCGATTGGCCAAATGGCATATCTGGCTTGGCTGGCTGGTCGGCTTCCCGATCCTGATGTGGATGGCCAGCGGGCTCTTCATGGCGGCAAGGCCGATAGAGGAAGTTCGTGGCGGTCACATGCGCCTGCCTGTCGAGGCACAGCCACTCATCCTGCCGGGGAGTGCGCTCGCCAGCGAAGAGTTTCCGCTAAAGGAAATGCGGGCGGTGATGCAGGGCGGGCGCGCGATTGCAATCCTTACGGGAATGGACGGCAGCGTGCGCCGCGTGGATATGGATAGTGGCACCCCCCTGCCCGCGCTTTCTGCCAGCGATGCACGGCGGATAGTGGGAGAGCGCATTGTCGGCGGAGACAAAATCACGTCGGTGCGCCAATTTGAAGCCGACAAGGTCCCGTTCGACTTCCGCCGCCCGGTGCCAGTCTGGCAAGTCGTGCTCGGCGACGGCACGCATGTCTATGTCGGGCGCGACACGGGCGAGATCGAAGCGGTCCGCACAGGCTGGTGGCGCGCCTATGACTTCATGTGGGGCCTGCATATCATGGACCTGCAGACGCGCGAGGAAACCAGTCACCCGATCCTGATCATCTTCGCGGCACTTGGCCTGACCGGTGCGCTGTTCGGCTGCATTTTGATGTTTCGCCGCCGCACGGCTCGCCGGATGCCGGGATCCAGGTCATGAATGGCGCGGTCCTGACTCCGCTGCTCGATCTGCTGGATCTGGTCGGCGTCGCGATCTTTGCGCTGTCCGGTGCGTTGCTGGCGGCCAAGGAGCGCCAGACCTTCGTCACCGTGTCTTTCTTCGCTCTCGTCACCGGCGTGGGTGGAGGCACGGTGCGCGACCTGCTGATCGGGGCACCCGTGTTCTGGATCACCGATCCGTGGGTTGCCGCTGTCTGTTTGCTGGTCGCGGTACTCGTGTGGATCACGCCGACGCGCTGGTGGGACGGCAAGCTGCTGGACTACGCCGATGGTATCGGCCTGACCGCCTATGCGGTGCTGGGAAGCGCCAAGTCCCTATCCTACGGCGTTCCGCCCGTACCCGCCATGATGATGGGGGTTGTGACCGGCACGGTCGGAGGGATCATCCGCGATGTGGTCGCGGGCCGGCCCTCTATCATCATGCGGCCGGAGCTCTACGTGACGGCAGCCGCCCTGTCCGCCAGCCTGTGCGTCGCAGGGAGCTGGTACGACTTGCCGCGTGTTTGGGTGTGGGGCGTGGCGACGCTCGCAGGGTTGCTGCTGCGATCCGCCGCCATTCGCTGGAACCTGGCCCTTCCCGCCTATCGCGACAAGGGCGCGGGTTCGAAATAGTCAGCCGGTGAAATCGGGCGCTTCGGCCGTGCTGTAGCGCCCGTCATCCGCCACGCCATCCTGCTGCAAATCGCTATCGACCGGGCCGCCCGGATAGGCTGGCATCTTCGACGTGGTTTCGGGACGGGCAATCTTGCCGCTATCGACATCGCGCCAGGCGGCGGCGTAGCGATCATCGTTCCATTGGCGGTCTTCACTCGCGGCAAAGCCACGACCGTAATCGATGTCTTCGACCCGCCCATCCTGGCCGATCCGGCAAGTGAAACGATCACCGTTGTAGATTGTGCCCGTCACGCGCCAACCCTCGCCGGTGCGATCGACACTATCGACCGTATCGACCCGCACGTCGCGCTCGATTTGTGAAACGCAGCGGTCGACAGCACGGTCGATCCCCTGCCCGCTGTTGTAGCGTGAATCACCGCGGCGTTCGCGATAGTCATAGGGCCGGTCGCGATAGGTGCGGTCCCGGTAGCGATAATCACGGTCGCGCCGGTCCGCTTTCGATGCGGCCCCCGCGATGGCGGCAATCCCGCCGATGATGAGTACGCCCGCCAGCACGTCGCCAGCATCGACATGGCGGTGGCGGCGATAGCGATACCAGCGGTGGCGCTGTGCGTTCTCGGAATCCTTGTCGAACACGCCTGGCGTATCGACTGAAACTCGCGGCGCAGTAGTGGGCAGTTCAGCGGCAGCGAGCGGAGTCGCGGCCATGGAAAGTGCGGCGGCCAAGCCGGAAACGGCCGCGAGACGCTTGGTTTGGGCCATATCGGCGCCCTCCTGTTGCGGAACGAGCGTCCACCAATCGCTCAATATGTGAACATACATTAGGCGGCCCAGGCTTTCAAACGCCTGAACCGCCCATGTTGAAATGCTGGATCAAATGCGATCAGCGCAGGCCGCGGATCCCGCTGTAGTCGATATATTCGACCCTGCCGCGGCGGATTTCGCACTTGAACTTGCCGCTATCCGCCCGGTGGCGGGAATTGTAGCCATAGTCATAGCGCCGATCGTGATAGCGATTGCCATCGCGATACCGATCACGGTCGCCGCGATAGGCCCAGCCGCGATTGCCATCGACAATCAGGCGGCCCTTGACCTCCCAGCCGCGCCGTTCGCGGTCCACATCGCGGATCTCTGTAACCTGGGCGAAGCGATAGCCAGCCCGGCGCGCGTCGCGCTCAACCGCAGCAACACAGCGCTGGACGGCAGCGCGCGCGTTACCGTGGCCATAGCGATTGCTGCGATAGTCGCGGTCACGATAGCCATAGCGATCGCGGTAATCGTAGCGGCTGCGATCCTTGCCAACGGTGCTTGCAACGGCGGCAATACCGCCCAGGATCACTGCACCGGCAATGATATCACCGGCGTCGATCCCGTCGCGGTGGCTATCGCGTGCCTGCACCGGGCTCGCACCGGCGAGCGCCATTGCACCCACGGCTGCCGTTGCGATCCCACCCTTCGCAAATAGTTTGGTCGTCTTGCTCATTTGAGGTTCTCCTCATCCGGGCCGTGGCGGGATTGCCTCGGCTGTGAGGGCCTTTTGGAACATCTGCACTGATACGACCCTGAATTGCACCGACAGGTGATGTTCAGAATATTGGCGCTTTTTATGAACAAACAAAAAGGCCGGCGGATCGCTCCACCGGCCTCAATTGTTTCGATTTGAAACCGCTCAGGCTTCTTCGAACTCTTCGTCACTGATGACGGGGCCCGAATCCTGGCCCTTGGCCTCCATATCGCGATCAACGAACTCGATGATCGCCATCTGCGCAGCGTCGCTGTCGCGGTAGCCGGCCTTGACGATGCGGGTGTAACCACCATCGCGGTCGGCATAACGCTCGGCCAGCACGTCAAACAGCTTCTTGAGCTGGGTTTCGTCACCCAGGCGGCTCATGGCGAGCCGGCGGTTCGAAAGGCCACCACGCTTCGCCAGCGTGATCAGTTTTTCGACATAGGGGCGCAGTTCCTTGGCCTTGGGCAAGGTGGTGCTGATCTGCTCGTGCTTGATCAGGGCAGCAGCCATATTGCGGAACAGGGCCGTACGGTGACCCGATTTGCGGCTCAGCTTGCGCTGTGAAATTCCGTGACGCATTTTCTTACTCCTTAGCCGACCCTTCCGGGCGGGAAACCGGTTCCCACATTCCCTGAAGGGATCGGACGTTCGTTATGGGCCCGTGCAAGGTAGCCCGTAGCAGGCCGGAAGATCGGGTCCGGCCCATGCCCGTACGAGTTATTAACCCAGCAGCTCCTGTTCGAGCTTCTTGGCCATTTCCTCGATGTTCTCAGGCGGCCAGCCGGGGATATCCATGCCCAGGCGCAGGCCCATGCTCGAAAGCACTTCCTTGATCTCGTTGAGCGACTTGCGGCCGAAGTTCGGCGTGCGCAGCATCTCGGCTTCGGTCTTCTGGACCAGATCGCCGATGTAGATGATGTTGTCGTTCTTGAGGCAGTTGGCCGAACGGACCGACAGCTCCAGCTCGTCCACCTTCTTGAGAAGGTAGCGGTTGAGCTGGTTGGCATCGTCTTCCTGCGGCTGCGCGGCCTGGCCAATCATCGCGGCCTGCGGCTGCGGGATACCGTCTTCGAAGTGGACGAACAGCGTCAGCTGGTCCTGCAGGATGCGCGCGGCATAGGCCACGGCGTCTTCAGGAGCGACAGTGCCATCGGTTTCGATCGTCAGCGAGAGCTTGTCGTAATCGAGTTCCTGCCCGACGCGGGCATTCTCGACCTTGTAGCTCACCTGGCGCACCGGCGAGTAAAGCGAGTCGACCGGGATCAGGCCGATTGGCGCATCAGCCGGACGGTTCGCCACGGCGGGGGCATAGCCCTTGCCGGTATCGGCGGTCAGTTCCATGTTGAGCGTCGCGCCTTCGTCGAGGTGACACAGGACGAGGTCCTTGTTCATCACTTCGATGTCGCCGGAAACGGCGATGTCGCCGGCCTTCACTTCGCCCGGGCCAGTTGCGGAAAGCTGCAGCCGCTTGGGGCCTTCGCCTTCCATCTTGAGCGCGATCTGCTTCACGTTCAGCACGATGTCGGTCACGTCCTCGCGCACGCCGGCGAGCGAGGAGAACTCGTGCAGCACGTTCTCGATCTTGATCGAGGTGATCGCAGCGCCCTGGAGCGAGCTCAGCAGCACGCGGCGCAGCGCATTGCCGAGGGTAAGGCCAAATCCACGCTCAAGCGGTTCGGCAACGAAGGTTGCCTTGCGGCTCTTGTCGCCGCCTTCCTTGATTTCGAGCGTGTTGGGTTTCTTGAGTTCCTGCCAGTTCTTGATGTTGACGGACATGGATTTCCCCTAGGGTTCTAAAAACGGACTGGACCGGCGGCGCTGAAAGCGCGTCCGGTCCGAAGGAGGTGTCGGCGGCCCATACGGACCGCCAGGCAGGTTCGGATCAGACGCGGCGGCGCTTTGAGGGCCTCACGCCATTGTGCGGGATCGGTGTCACGTCGCGGATGCTGGTGATGGTGAAGCCCACCGCCTGCAGCGCCCGCAGCGCGCTTTCGCGACCGGAACCCGGCCCCTTGATCTCGACTTCCAGCGTGCGCACACCATGCTCTGCTGCCTTCTTGCCGGCATCGTCGGCAGCGACCTGAGCAGCATAGGGAGTCGACTTGCGGCTGCCCTTGAAGCCCATCATGCCCGCGCTGGACCAGCTGATTGCATTGCCCTGCGCATCGGTGATGGTGATCATGGTGTTGTTGAAGCTGGCGTTCACATGCGCGACGCCGCTGGTGATGTTCTTTTTATCGCGACGCCTGATACGGCCGGGTTCGCGTGCCATGGTTGGTATTCCTCTTCAGTATCGAAAGAAGGCAAAAGCGTGTGGGTTGCCCCGCGCGCTTACTTCTTCTTCCCTGCGATCGGCTTGGCCTTACCCTTGCGGGTACGGGCGTTGGTGTGCGTACGCTGTCCGCGAACGGGCAGCTGGTTGCGATGACGCAAGCCGCGATAGGACCGCAGGTCCATCAGGCGCTTGATGTTCATCGCGGTGTTGCGACGCAGGTCACCTTCCACGGTGTAGTCGGCGTCGATCGTTTCACGGATGCGCAGCACTTCCTCGTCGGAGAGGTCCTGCACACGGCGAGCGTGATCGATGCCCAGCTTGTTGGCGATTTCCACGGCAGTGGTACGACCGATACCGTGGATGTAGGTGAGCGCGATAATAACGCGCTTGTTGGTGGGGATATTTACCCCGGCAATACGAGCCACTTACTTCTCCATGCTCCACAGGGAATGACGGACTGGCCGCCTGCCCTATCTCATCGCGGTTGTCTCTTCCCGCCCGAACTCCGCACCGGCATTGCGCCGAAACGGCAAAAAGCCCGGTTGGCGCGCACAAACGGCTGTCGCCTGCCGGACTTTGATCGAACGTGTCGAATGAAAGCGCGCTTAAGGCGATTCTCACCCTGCGTCAACAGCTAAGCGCGCACAACCACACGTGCGGCCCGATATGGTCCGCAACCATGCGATTTCAAGGCAGGTTACACCAAGACGCGCAACCGGTCAAAATCGGCGCGGCCGCGTCATTCCTGACCGCTGGGGGTTGCCCTTTCAGACGCCCCCCAGCGGAAGGAATCAGACCACTCCAAACGCCAGCATGGCGTCAGCGACCTTCTTGAAACCGGCGATATTGGCGCCCCTGACATAGTCGACATAGCCGCCACCCTGGTCGCCATATTCGACGCATTTGCCGTGAATGCCTTCCATCAGTTCTGTCAGCATTTCGCCCAACCGGCCGTGGTTCCAGCTGATCCGCTCCGAATTCTGGCTCATTTCCAGACCGGAGACAGCAACGCCGCCGGCATTGGCCGCCTTTCCCGGTCCATACATGATCTTGGCATCATGGAAGACCCTCACGCCCTCAAGCGTGGTCGGCATGTTGGCCCCTTCGGATACGGCGATCACGCCGTTGCCTACCAGTTCCTTCGCTTCCTCCTCATTGAGCTCATTCTGCGTCGCACAAGGCAATGCGATGTCGCAAGGCACGTCCCACGGCCGCTTGCCTTCATGGAAGGTCGCGCCGGTGAAATGATCAGCATATTCGCTGATCCGGCCACGACGGACATTCTTGAGGTTCTTGATCCAGTCGATCTTCTCCTGGTCGAGCCCCTCCGGATCGTGGATAAACCCGCCGGAATCCGACAGGGTCAGCACCTTGCCGCCCAATTGCGTGACCTTTTCCGCCGCATGGGTGGCGACATTGCCCGAGCCAGAGATGACCGCTGTCTTTCCCTCGATATCCTGCCCTTTGTGCTTGAGCATGTTCTGCAGAAAATAGACTGCGCCATAGCCGGTCGCTTCCGGCCGCATCTGAGATCCGCCATATTCGATGCCCTTGCCCGTCAGCACGCCCTCCCAACGGTTGGTGATCCGCTTGTACTGGCCGAACATATAGCCGATCTCACGCCCGCCGACGCCGATATCGCCTGCCGGCACATCCGTATCGGGCCCGATATGGCGATAGAGCTCCGTCATGAAGCTTTGGCAGAAACGCATCACTTCGCTGTCGGATTTGCCGCGCGGATTGAAGTTCGCCCCGCCCTTGCCCCCGCCCATCGGCAGGCCGGTGAGCGAGTTCTTGAAGGTCTGTTCGAAGGCGAGGAATTTGAGCACGCTTTCGTTCACGCTGGGGTGAAAGCGGATGCCGCCCTTGTAGGGGCCAATCGCATTGTTGTTCTGCACCCGCCAGCCGCGCTGGACGCGGATGTTGTGATTGTCATCTTCCCAGCAAACGCGGAAGGATACCACCCGATCGGGCTCGGCGATCCGGCGCAGGATCTGCGCCTCGTGATATTGCTCTTTGTCTTCGATGAATTCGAAGATGTCCTGGGCAACTTCCTGCACGGCCTGGATGAACTCGGTCTGCCCCGGATTGCGCTTCTTCACGCCCTCCATGAACTGCTCAAGATCGACATGATCGGTAACCGCCATCGCACTGCTCTCCTTGTCCTGCTGCCCCGCCGTGGCGAAGGCCGGTTTCTGCCTGTGCGACCAATTGCGCGTTATGTTGCGGGGCGCGCTTTCCCCGATAATCCTCGTCTAATCGTCCTGCATCGCGTCGATGGCATCCTCAACGCTGATTTCAGGTGCCTGCCCTTGCGTCGCTTCGTCTTCTGTTTCGTCTTCGCTCTGCGCGGGTTCCGGTGACGGAGGCGGCGGCGCATCAAGCCTTCCGCCAAGCATATTCGCAAGGCCATCGAGCTGCTGGCTCATCACGCCATCGACCGCCTTGGAGATCACTGGCAGCGGATAACGCATTGCGCCACCAACTGCATATTCCCACACGATCTGCGTACCCTTCTCATGTTCGGACAACACAATCGTCAGAACCCCGGTCGCCGGCTCGCTCTGCAAGGGCCCAAGCCCTCCGCGCATCCGCAGCACCTTCTCAGGGAAGGCCTGGATCACGCGCATGTGCTCGACACTGCCTTCGAGCGTGATCTTCTTGGGGTCAGGATCTTCCGGTATACGTTCGCAAAAACAGCCGCCCGCTTGCGGTTTGAGCGATAGATTTGCGGAGTCTCCCGACCATGTGTGCGCAGAGTTCCACCACCTTGCAGGCGAGATCAGTGCCATCCAGACGGATTTGGCATCGGCCCTTACCACGGAGACATCGCGCGTGACGAAGCTGTCGTCACTGGCGGATATCACTTCAGCAGAAGCCGGTTGCGCCATCAGAAAGATGGGAAAGGCCAGCGCCGCAAGCCGATGAAACATAGCGATTCCCCCCTCCTTCGCCGGAAACTGTAGGCGAAGTGGCGACCGCGTTAAAGCGGCAATCTCGAGAATGGGTTAACCGGTCTGCGCTGAAGCGCGCAAGCTGGCGAAATCAGCCGAGAATGGCGTCGATCGAGGCAGCCACCGCGTCAATATCAGCCATGCCGTCTACACGGCGAACAATCCCGCGCGCTTCATAGCCAGGCAGGATCGGCGCGGTCTTGGCGCGATATTCCTGCATCCGCGTGCGCACGGTTTCCTCATTGTCGTCAGGACGGCGCTTGAATTCGGTCGATCCGCACTTGTCGCACACGCCCTCGACGGTCGGCTGCTGGAATGTATCGTGATAGCCCGCGCCACAATTGGCACAGGTGAAGCGACCGGTAATACGTTCGACCAGCGCATCCTCGTCGACATCGAGTTCGATCACATGGTCGAGCGCGCGACCATGCTTTTCGAGCAACTGATCGAGAATCTCGGCCTGTGCTTCGGTGCGCGGATAACCATCGAAGATTGCGCCGGTATCCGGCCCCATCGCGGCCAGTTCCGCATCGATCAGTTCGGATACGATTTCGTCGGAAACGAGCTCGCCACGGTCCATCACTGCCTTGGCCTTGAGGCCGACGGGCGTCTGGGCCTTCACCGCGGCGCGCAGCATGTCTCCAGTGGAGAGCTGGCGCATCCCATAATGATCCACCAGGCGCGCGCTCTGGGTGCCTTTACCAGCCCCGGGAGGGCCAAGAAGAATGATGTTCACTACTAGCTATCCCCCCAACAGTTCCGGCACCGCGATCAGCGCATGCGGCCCTTAAGTTTCGCCTTCTTGATCAAGTCGCCATACTGGTGCGCCAGCAAGTGCGACTGGATCTGACTGATCGTATCAACCGTGACGTTGACGACAATCAGCAGGCTGGTCCCGCCCAGGAAGAGCGGAATACCGGTCTGTGCAATGCCCCATTCGGGGATAACGCAAACCAGTGTGAGATATATCGCACCCACGACGGTGATGCGAGTTAGCACATAGTCCAAGTATTGTTCGGTCCGCTTGCCCGGGCGGATGCCGGGAATGAACCCACCGTTCTTCTTGAGATTCTCCGCTGTCTCTTCAGGGTTGAAGACGACCGCGGTGTAGAAGAAGCTGAAGAAGATGATGCCCGCTGCATAGAGCGCCATGTAAAGCGGCTGACCGTGCGCGAGATACTGGTTCAGCGTCACGATCACGCCGCCCATCGTGCTTTCCGTATCGATCGAATTGCCCGCGAACTGAGTGATCGTCAGCGGCAACAACAGCAGCGAACTGGCGAAGATCGGCGGAATAACGCCGGCGGTGTTGATCTTGAGCGGCAGGTGCGAACGATCCGCCTGCATCATGCCATGCTGCGTCGCACGCTTGGGATACTGGATCAGCAGGCGGCGCTGCGCGCGCTCCATGAAACAGATAGCCAGGATGAGCACCACGAGCATGACCATGAAGCCAATGATGATACCCGGTGCGATCGAACCGCTGCGACCGCCCTCGAACAGGTTCGAGATGAAAGTCGGGAATTGAGCAACGATCCCCGCCATAATGATCAGCGACACGCCATTGCCGATTCCGCGACTGGTGATCTGTTCGCCCAGCCACAGCAGGAACATGGTTCCGCCGACAAGGCTGATCACCGCGCCAACGCGGAACATATAGCCCGGATCGACTACCGCCTGCAGGCCCGCCGCATTGGAAAAGCTTTCAAGCCCTGCGGCCAGGAACCAGCCCTGGATCGTACACAGGAACACCGCACCATAACGGGTGTACTGGTTGAGCTTCTGCCGTCCGCTCGCGCCTTCCTTCTTCAGCGCGGCGAGCGTCGGATGCAGGGCTGCGGCCATCTGAACCACAATCGACGAGGTGATGTAGGGCATCACACCCAGCGCGATCAGGCTCATGCGCGAAAGGCTGCCGCCAGTGAACATGTTGAACATGTCCAGGATGCCACCCTGCGTCTGGTCTGCCAATTGCTGCAACGCCAACGGATTGATACCCGGAAGCGGTACGAAGCTCAGGAAGCGGAAGACGATCAGCGCACCGATTGTGAACCAGATACGGTTCTTCAGCTCGGTGGCCTTGGAGAAATTGGCGAGGCTTAGATTGCTCGCGATACTGTCGGCGCGTGATGCCATTTCGGTAGTTCGATCCTAGCTTTGCACCGGTCCCGCCCGGCGTAGACAGGATAGATAGGGAGCAGTGGGCCCGATGTCGAACCCCTGCTCCCCGTCTTTTTTGGGTCAATCCGCCTTTTCGGCAGTTTTTTCAGCCTTCGGCGCGGTCACTTCAACCGAACCGCCAGCCTTTTCTACCGCCGCAATCGCGCCCTTGGTGGCGCCGGTGACGACGAACTTGGCCTTGGCCTTGATCTCACCCTTGCCAAGCAGACGCACACCATCCTTGCCGCCACGGACCAGGCCGGCAGCGCGCAGGGCAGCTTCGTCGATGTCCTTCTTCGCGTCGAGCTTCTTGGCGTCGATGAACTTCTGGATCATGCCCACGTTCACTTCGGCATAGTCCTTGGCGAAGGGGTTGTTGAAGCCGCGCTTCGGCAGACGCATGTGAAGCGGCATCTGGCCGCCTTCGAAGCCCTTGATGGCTACGCCGGAACGGCTCTTCTGGCCCTTCTGGCCACGGCCACCGGTCTTGCCCTTGCCCGAGCCGATGCCACGGCCCACGCGCATGCGCTCTTTACGGGCGCCCGAATTGTCGCGGATGTCGTTGAGTTTCATGAGATTTGCACTCGCTTTCGCTTTCTAGGACCCACAAAGGGGTTTCGCGCTGAAATGAAGCGGCCCGGCAAAGAACCGGGCCACTGGATTGTATCTTAGTCGACCACCTGCACCAGATGCGGGACCTTGGCGATCGCGCCGCGCAGCTCAGGCGTATCCTGACGCTCCACGACCTTGTGCATCTTGTTGAGGCCCAGGCCGATCAGGATCTTGCGCTGGCTCTCGGGACGGCGGATCGGCGAACCGATCTGCTTGATCTTGATGGTGCTTGTTTTCGCCATCGTAATTACTCCGCAATCGCGGCGGCGTCGGCTTCAGCCTCTGCCTCCGAAGCGCCACCACGGCCGAGCAGGTCAGCGACCTTCTTGCCGCGACGCTGAGCCACCGACTTCGGCGAAGTCTGGTTCTGCAGCGCATCGAAAGTGGCGCGGATCATGTTGTAGGGGTTCGACGTACCGACCGATTTGGTCACAACGTCAGCCACGCCCAGGCTTTCGAACACGGCACGCATCGGACCGCCGGCGATAATGCCGGTACCCGCAGGCGCGGTGCGCACGGTGACCTTGCCGGCACCGAAACGGCCATTGCCGTCATGGTGCAGCGTGCGGCCTTCCTTGAGCGGAACGCGGATCATCTTCTTGCGTGCGGCAGCGGTTGCCTTGGTGATGGCTTCAGGCACTTCGCGTGCCTTGCCATGACCGAAACCGACGCGGCCCGAACCGTCACCCACGACGACCAGCGCCGCGAAGCCGAAGCGCTTGCCGCCCTTAACCGTCTTCGAAACGCGGTTGATGTGGACGAGCTTCTCGATGATGCCGTCATCTTCTTCCTCGCGGCGGCCCCGGCGATCGTCACGACCGCGACCACGGCCGCGACCGCCTTCACGGTTGCCACCGTCGCGGCCACCACGGCCACGGCGCTGCTGCGGCTGCTCGGGAGCAGCTTCTGCAGGTGCAGCTTCAGCGGGAGCCTCGGTAGCCGGAGCGGCTTCGGCCGGAGCCTCTGCCGGAGCTTCTTCCGCAGGTGCCGCTTCCTGGGCCGGAGCCTCAGTGGCTTCAGCCGGAGTTTCGACCGCTGCGGTCTCCTCGACCTGAGCTTCTTCGATTTTCTTGTCGTCAGCCATCATCAGAACTCCAGCCCGCCTTCGCGAGCGGCATCGGCCAGCGCCTTGACGCGGCCATGGAACAGGAACCCGCCGCGATCGAACACGACAGTGGTCACGCCAGCCTTCTTGGCTGCGGCGGCGATGTCCTTGCCCACCTTGGCGGCGGCATCGACATTGGCACCCGAGCTCTTGCCGCCCAGCGTCGAAGCGGAAGCCACGGTGCGGCCTTCCTTGTCGTCGATGATCTGAGCGTAGATGTGGCGACCGGTGCGGTGCACCGACAGGCGCGGACGGCCACCGGCACGGCCCTTGAGGGCGGTGCGCACACGGCGGCGGCGGCGTTCAAAGAGAGAAAGCTTGGCCATCTTACTTCTTCTTCCCTTCCTTGCGGAAGACATATTCACCGCGGTACTTGATGCCCTTGCCCTTGTAAGGTTCAGGCTTGCGCCAGCGGCGGATTTCGGCGGCGAACTGGCCAACGGCCTGCTTGTCGATGCCGGAAATCTCAACGGTGGTCTGGTCCGGGGTTTTCACTTCGAGACCCTCGGGTACGTCGAGGTCGACGTCATGCGAGAAACCGAGCTGAAGCTTGAGCTTCTTGCCCTGTGCCTGCGCACGATAGCCAACGCCCGAAATCTCGAGCACCTTGGTGAAACCATCGGTCACGCCTTCAACCAGGTTCGAAACCAGCGTGCGCTGCATGCCCCAGTGGCTGCGCGCCTGCTTGGTATCGTTGGCCGGGTTGACCTGGATCTCTTCGCCTTCGACCTTGTAGTCGATCAGGTCGGAGAGGCCGAGTGAAAGGGTGCCCTTGGGCCCCTTCACGGTCAGCGTGCCTTCCTCGATATTGGCAGTGACCCCGCTGGGGATCGCCACCGGCTTTTTGCCAATGCGGCTCATCAGAACACCTCCGCCAGCACTTCGCCGCCGACGTTCTGAGTGCGCGCTTCGGCATCCGACAGCACGCCCTTGGGCGTCGAGACGATGGTGATGCCAAGGCCGTTACGGACAGTCGGGAGCTCTTTGCTGCCCGAATAGATCCGGCGGCCCGGCTTGGAGACGCGAGCGACATGCTTGATCGCAGGTTCGCCCTCGAAATACTTCAGTTCGATCCGCAGCGCCTTGTGCTTGCCGGTTGCGTCCTCGCTGTAGCCACGGATGTAGCCTTCGCGCTGAAGCACTTCGAGCACATTCGCACGCAGCTTGGATGCCGGCGAAAGGACGGAATCCTTCTTCGCCTGCTGGCCGTTGCGGATACGGGTGAGCATATCACCCAGGGGATCGGTCATTGCCATAATCTAGATCCTCACCAGCTCGACTTGGTCAGGCCCGGAATCAGGCCCTTGTTGCCGAGTTCGCGCAGCTCAATGCGGTTGATGCCGAACTTGCGGTAATAGCCGCGCGGGCGGCCGGTGGTGGCACAACGGTTGCGAACCCGGGTCGGGTTACCGTTGCGCGGGATTTCAGCCATCTTCAGGCGCGCGATAAGACGTTCGCTCTCGTCGAGCGACTCGTCGTCCGCAATCGCCTTCAGCTTGGCATACTTGTTTGCGTACTTCTGAACGAGCTTCTTGCGACGCTCATTCTTGTTAATGGAACTCAGTTTCGCCATGGACTTAAGCTCTCCTGATCAGCGGCTCACGCCGCCTCTTTCTCTTCAGCCTTCGAGTCGGCAGACTCGGGGGCCGGGAACGGGAAACCGAACAGCCTGAGCAGCTCGCGCGCTTCCTCGTCGGTTTTAGCGGTAGTGGTGACGATGATATCCATGCCACGCACCTTTTCGATCTTGTCGTAGCTGATCTCGGGGAACACGATCTGTTCCTTGAGACCCATCGCATAGTTGCCACGCCCGTCGAACGACTTGGGGTTGAGCCCGCGGAAGTCGCGGATACGCGGCATTGCGATGGTTACGAGGCGATCCATGAACTCGAACATGCGGTCACGGCGCAAGGTCACCTTGCAACCGATCGGCATGCCTTCGCGCAGCTTGAACTGGGCGATCGACTTCTTGGCCTTGGTGATAACCGGCTTCTGGCCAGCGATCAGCGCCATTTCCTCGGCAGCGGTCTGGACCTTCTTCTTGTCCTGGCTCGCTTCGCCCACACCCATGTTGAGCGTGATCTTCTCGAGCTTGGGAACTTCAAGGCGGTTCTTGTAACCGAACTTCTCGGTCATCGCCTTGACGATCTGGTCCTCATACTTCTGCTTCAGGCGGGGGGTATAATCAGCCATCGATAGTCTCCCCGGACTTCACGGCAACGCGCACCTTGGAACCGTCCTTCTTCGTTTCGAAGCGAACGCGGGTGGGCTTGCCGGACTTCGGATCGGCCACGGCAACCTTGGAGATGTGCATCGGCGCTTCGAAGCGATCGATGCCACCCTGCGGGTTGGCCTGGCTCGGCTTGCGGTGACGGGTTGCGACGTTGACGCCTTCGACGACGACCTTGCCTTCTTTCGGCATGACCTTCGCGACGGTGCCGGTCTTGCCCTTGTCCTTGCCGGACAGGACGACGACGCTGTCACCCTTCTTGATCTTCGCAGCGGACATTACAACACCTCCGGCGCGAGCGAGATGATCTTCATAAAGCCGCGGCCGCGCAATTCGCGCACCACCGGGCCGAAGATACGTGTGCCGATCGGCTCTTCGCTCTTGTTGACGAGCACGGCGGCGTTGCTGTCGAAGCGGATCACGCTGCCATCGGGGCGGCGAACGTCCTTCTTCGTGCGCACGATCACGGCGCGGTGAACGTCGCCCTTCTTGACCTTGGCGCGCGGCTGCGCTTCCTTCACGGAAACCACGATCACGTCGCCTACGGATGCAGTACGGCGCTTTGAGCCGCCCAGTACCTTGATGCACTGGACGCGCTTTGCGCCGCTGTTATCCGCGACGTCGAGATTGGATTGCATCTGGATCATCGATCCGGTTCCTTCTCACTGGCTTGCCGGAACGAGTCCGGCAGTTCCTACGTCTAAACTTGTCCTGAGCCCGTCGAAGGGTCAGTTGCCTGCGGCTTCGACTTCGAGGTCGGCTTCCACCGCCTGCGTGCCGCCTGCCGTGACCCGGTCCTTTACGGCCCAGGTCTTGGTCTTCGAGATCGGCTTGGTCTCCTCGATGCGGACGACATCGCCAATCTTGTACTCATTGCTCTCATCGTGAGCGTGATACTTCTTCGAACGGCGGATGATCTTCCCGTAGAGCGGGTGCTTCACCTTGCGTTCGACCTTCACGGTCACGGTCTTGTCGGTCTTGTCGGAGGTGACAGTTCCGATCAGGATACGTTTCGGCATTGTCTAGCTCCTCAAGCCTTCGCAGCGGCCGCTGTCGCGGCGCGCTCGTTCTGCAGCGTCTTGATCCGGGCGATCGTGCGGCGCACTTCCTTGATCCGGGCCGGCGCTTCAAGCTGGTTGGTCGCCGCCTGGAACCGCAGGTTGAACTGCTCGCGCTTCAGCTCGGTCAGCTCGGCGTCGAGCTGATCGTCGGTCTTGGCGCGCAGGTCCTCGATGACATTCTTGTCGGCCATCAGTTACCTCCCAGGTGCGAGGTGTCGCCCAGGCGGGCAACGACCTTGGTCTTGATCGGCAGCTTCATAGCCGCACGTTCGAAAGCGAGCGCGGCCAGCGGGCCGGGAACGCCGTCGAGTTCGAACAGGATGCGGCCCGGCTTCACGCGGGCTGCCCAATATTCGACCGAACCCTTGCCCTTACCCTGACGGACTTCGGCAGGCTTCTTCGACACCGGAACATCGGGGAACACGCGGATCCACAGACGGCCCTGGCGCTTCATGGCGCGGGTGATGGCACGGCGAGCGGCCTCGATCTGGCGCGCGGTGAGACGCTCCGGCTCGAGAGCCTTGAGACCATAGGCGCCAAAGTTCAGCGTGGTGCCGCCCTTGGCCTTGCCATGGATCTTGCCCTTGAACGCCTTGCGATATTTGGTTTTCTTCGGTTGCAGCATCTTATCTACTCACCTCAACGAGCCGGCCGGACGCCGGACGTCTGGGCTTCCATCATCAAGCGGTCCTGCGCCGTCGGATCGTGGGCCATGATCTCGCCCTTGAAGATCCAGCACTTGATGCCGATGATGCCATAGGCGGTCAGCGCCTCGGCTTCGGCATAGTCGACATTGGCGCGGAGAGTGTGCAGCGGCACACG
This sequence comes from Altererythrobacter sp., assembly GCF_050299635.1. NCBI lineage: Bacteria > Pseudomonadati > Pseudomonadota > Alphaproteobacteria > Sphingomonadales > Erythrobacteraceae > Altererythrobacter > Altererythrobacter sp. Next base: position 8,637 of record NZ_JBNKWF010000023.1, on the reverse strand, counting down.
GCCTTCGCGATACCATTCGACGCGTGCGATCTCGGCACCGCCAAGGCGGCCACCGCAGGTAATCTTGATCCCTTCCGCACCCAGACGCAGCGCCGACTGAACGGCACGCTTCATGGCACGGCGGAAAGCAACACGGCGGACCAGCTGGTCGGCCACGCCCTGCGCGACGAGTTTGGCGTCGATTTCCGGCTTGCGGATCTCGACAATGTTCAGCTTCACTTCGCTTTCGGTCATGGCCGAAAGCTTGCTGCGAAGCTTCTCGATATCCGCGCCCTTCTTGCCGATGATGACGCCGGGACGTGCAGCATAGATCGAAATGCGGCACAGCTTGGCCGGACGTTCGATCACCACCTTCGAGATTGCGGCCTGCGGCACGGTCTCGATGATGAACTTGCGGATCTCGATGTCTTCCTTGAGCAGCTTGGCATAGTCACGCCCTTCGGCGTACCAGCGGCTGTCCCAGGTACGGTTGATCTGCAGGCGCAGACCGATCGGATTGCTCTTCTGGCCCATCTTACGCCTCTTCCTCTTCGCGTACGACGATCCGCAGCTTGCTGAACGGCTTGAGGATCCGGGTGGACTTGCCACGGCCGCGGGTGTGAAACCGCTTCATCGTGATCGACTTGCCAACCGAAGCTTCGGCCACGACCAGCGCGTCGACGTCCAGGTTGTGGTTGTTTTCCGCATTGGCGATCGCCGAAGCGAGCACCTTGCTGGCGTCCTTCGCCATCGCCTTCTTGCTGAAAGCGAGGATGTTCATGGCCTCTTCGGCCTTCTTGCCGCGGATCAACCCGGCGACGAGGTTCAGCTTCTGCGCCGAACCGCGGATCGAGTTGCCGGTAGCCAGCGCCTCGTTATCGCCGACGCGGCGGGGTGCCTTTGCCTTGCCCATTAGCGCTTGCCCTTCTTGTCGGCAGCGTGGCCCGGGAAGTTGCGCGTGGGCGCGAACTCGCCAAGCTTGTGACCGACCATTTCCTCGGAAACCGAGACGGGGATGAACTTCTGCCCGTTGTAGACGTTGAACGTCAGGCCAACGAACTGCGGCAGGATCGTGCTGCGGCGCGACCAGGTCTTGATCGGCTTGTTGCTGCTCGCTTCCTGTGCGTCCTCCGCCTTCTTGAGAAGGCTGAGTTCGACGAACGGTCCTTTCCAGACGGAACGTGCCATCTTGTCTTACCTCTTCTTCTTGGCGTGGCGCGAACGGATGATCATCTTGTCCGTCTGCTTGTTGTTGCGGGTACGTGCGCCCTTGGTCGGCTTGCCCCACGGGGTCACCGGATGGCGGCCACCGCTGGTGCGGCCTTCACCACCACCGTGCGGGTGATCGACCGGGTTCTTGGCGACGCCGCGGGTCAGCGGCTTGCGCCCCATCCAGCGCTTGCGGCCGGCCTTGGCGAAGTTCTGGTTCTGGTTGTCGGGGTTCGAAACCGCACCAACCGTACCCATGCAATCGGCGCGCAGGTAACGCTGCTCGCCCGAGTTGAGACGCGCGATGACCATGCCGCGGTCGCGACCGACCAGCTGCACGTAAGCACCTGCCGAACGGGCGATCTGGCCACCCTTGCCCGGCTTCATCTCCACATTGTGGCAGATGGTGCCGACCGGCATCTGGCCCAGCAACATGGCGTTGCCCGGCTTGGTGTCGGTCTTCTCGCCGGCCACAACCGTGTCGCCAACAGCCAGGCGCTGCGGGCACAGGATGTAAGCCTGCTCGCCGTCCTCATACTTGATGAGAGCGATGAAGGCCGTGCGGTTGGGATCGTATTCGATACGCTCGACAGTTGCGGGAACGTCCCACTTGCGGCGCTTGAAATCGATGAAGCGGTACTTCTGCTTGTGACCGCCGCCCATGCCGCGCGAAGTGACATGGCCCTTGTTGTTGCGTCCACCGGTCTTGCGCTTGCCTTCCGTCAGCGACTTGACCGGCTTGCCCTTCCAGAGGCTGGTCTTGTCGACGAGGATGAGGCCACGGCGCGCGGGGCTCGTCGGATTGTAATTCTTGAGTGCCATTTCTCTCTAGCCCCTCAGATACCGCTCGTGATGTCGATCATTTCGCCCTCGGCGAGGGTGACGACCGCCTTCTTCACGTCGGAGCGCTTGTAGGGCTTGCCCTTCCAGCGCTTGGTCTTGCCCTTCACGACGATCGTATTCACGCCCACGACTTTCTTGTCGTAGATCGCTTCCACCGCTTCCTTGATCTGCGGTTTCGTCGCATCGCCCGCCACCTTGAAAACAACTGCGTTGTTCTCGGAAGCCAAAGTAGACTTCTCGGTGATGTGCGGGGCCAAAATCACGTCATAGTGACGCGCGTCGACTTCCTGCTTCTTAGCCATTGAAGCGCGCCTCCAGTTTGGCGACAGCATCCTTGGTCAGGACCAGCGTGTCGTGGTTGAGAATGTCGTAGACATTGGCGCCGATGGCGGGGAGCACGTTGACACCTTTGAGGTTGCCCGCGGCCTTCTTGAAGCCGTCATTCACGCTCTCGCCGTCAATCACCAGGACCTTGCCAGCAAGCCCGGCCTTGTCGAAGTGACCCTTGAGCACCTTGGTCTTGGCATCCTTGAGCTCGAGGCTGTCAACGACCACCAGGCCGTCCTTCGCCTTGCTCGAAAGCGCCATCTTGAGACCGAGCGCACGCAGCTTCTTGTTGAGCGACTGGTTGAAGTCGCGCTTGCGGGCACCGTGAGCCTTGCCGCCGCCGATGAAGATCGGAGCACCGCGGTCACCGTGACGTGCACCGCCCGAACCCTTCTGGCGGCCGAACTTCTTGCCGGTACGCGCAACGTCGCTGCGCTCACGTGTCGGACGCGCTGTGCCACGGCGATTTTCGAGCTGCCACGTCACGACGCGGTGCAGGATGTCGGCGCGCGGCTCGACACCGAACACGGCATCGTTGAGCTCGAGATCGCCAGCAGCCTTGCCGTCGATTTTCTGGACCTTGACCTTCACGATCAGGACTCCTTGCTCTCGTCCGAAGCATCATCGGCTTCAGGCGCGTTGTTTTCTTCAGCCGGAGCTTCCGCTGCAGGCGTCTCTTCCACCGGCGCGGCCTCTACAGCAGCTTCGGCTTCTACCGGCGTTTCGGCCACTTCGGCTTCCACCGGAGCTTCCTCGACTGGATTGGCGGCAGCAGGATCGAAAATCGCAGCCGGGAACGGCAGCTCTTCCGAGAATGGCAGTTTCACCGCATCACGAACCAGCAACCAGCCATTCTTCGATCCGGGGACTGAGCCCTTTACGAAGATCAGGCCACGGTCTGCATCGGTGCGAACCACTTCCAGGTTCTGCTGGGTACGCTGGCGATCGCCCATGTGACCGGCCATCTTCTTGTTCTTGAAGACGCGACCCGGATCCTGGCGGTTACCCGTCGAACCGTGCGAACGGTGGCTGATCGAAACGCCGTGCGTTGCGCGCAGACCACCGAAACCCCAGCGCTTCATCGCACCGGCAAAACCCTTACCCTGGGTATGGCCGGTGATGTCGACCTTCTGGCCGGCAACGAAGTGATCGGCACTGATGGTCGAACCGACCGGGACCAGACCCTCTTCGTTTTCCACGCGGAACTCGGCAACGCGCTTCTTCAGGCCGACCTGGGCCTTCGCAAAAGCTTCGCGCTGCGGCTTGTTGACATTCTTCTGCTTGGCCTCGCCCGCACCCAGCTGGACGGCGAAATAGCCATCGCGCTCGGCAGTGCGGTGCGAAACAACCTGGCAGCCTTCCAGGGCCAGGACGGTCACAGGTACGTGACGTCCATCCTCCTGGAACAGGCGGGTCATCCCGACTTTCTTTGCGATAACGCCAGTGCGCATCGTCTGAACTCCTAAACAGAGGCACACGAGGCCCATCCCCGCGTGCTTGCCAGCCCAAATTGTCATGCATCGCCCCGTCCGGGCTGAGTGCCGCCCTCGCCGGAATGGCTCGGGAAGCTAGACGGGGGACGCAGCCCGGATAAATCCGGCGGTATCCCAATGTCTTGCCGATCCTGCTGGATCAGCGGGGCCGTTGGAGCCCCGAAATTCTCTGGTCGTTTAAGGTCCTACCAGATGGACCGGCCGAAAGCGGCTTAAGCCAGCTTGATTTCGACGTTCACGCCAGCCGCCAGATCGAGCTTCATCAGAGCGTCGACGGTCTGAGCGTTGGGCTGCACGATGTCGAGCAGCCGCTTGTAGGTGCGCACCTCGAACTGCTCGCGCGACTTCTTGTCGATGTGCGGGCCGCGGTTCACGGTGAACTTCTCGATGCGCGTCGGCATGGGAATGGGACCACGAATGAGTGCACCCGTACGACGTGCGGTGTCTGCGATTTCACCAGTTGCCTGGTCGAGAACGCGATGATCGAACGCCTTGAGGCGAATGCGGATATTCTGAGCTTCCATTACCTACACCGATGCGAAAGAGCCAAGGAAGACCGAAACCTTCCCAAAAAAGAAGAACCGCCCCACCCTACCGATATTCCGGCGAGGGGCGGCCCTCCTCAAAACTGTTGCACGCGCCGCAGCAGACGAATCTGTCGCTGCGACGCGCGCGCCTATATTACTTCGTGATCTTGCTGACAACCCCCGATCCGACGGTACGACCGCCTTCACGGATGGCGAAGCGAAGACCTTCGTCCATGGCGATCGGAGCGATGAGCTTGACGCTGATCGTCACGTTGTCGCCAGGCATGACCATTTCGGTGCCCTCGGGGAGGATCACTTCGCCGGTCACGTCGGTCGTGCGGAAGTAGAACTGCGGACGATAGTTGGCGAAGAACGGCGTGTGACGGCCACCTTCATCCTTCGACAGCACGTAAACTTCGGCGCTGAACTCAGTGTGCGGCGTAACCGAACCCGGCTTCGCGAGAACCTGGCCACGCTCAACGTCGTCACGGCCCGTGCCGCGCAGCAGCGCGCCGATGTTGTCGCCAGCTTCGCCGCTGTCGAGCAGCTTGCGGAACATTTCGACGCCGGTGACCGTGGTCTTCTGCGTGTCGCGGATACCAACGATTTCGACTTCGTCGCCAACATTGACCTTGCCGGTTTCGACACGACCGGTGACAACCGTACCACGGCCCGAGATCGAGAACACGTCTTCGATCGGCATCAGGAAGTCCTGATCGACCGGACGATCCGGCTGCGGGATGTAATCGTCAACAGCCTTCATCAGTTCGATGATCGAGTTCTTGCCGATCTCGTCGTCGCGGCCTTCAAGAGCGGCCAGAGCCGAACCCTTGACGATCGGAATATCGTCGCCGTCGAAGCCATACTCGCTCAGCAGTTCGCGAACTTCCAGTTCGACCAGCTCGAGGATTTCCTCGTCGTCGACCTGATCGACCTTGTTCATGTACACGACCAGAGCCGGAACGCCGACCTGACGGGCAAGCAGGATGTGCTCGCGAGTCTGCGGCATCGGGCCGTCAGCAGCGTTCACAACCAGGATCGCGCCGTCCATCTGGGCAGCACCGGTGATCATGTTCTTCACATAGTCGGCGTGGCCCGGGCAGTCGACGTGTGCATAGTGACGTGCGTCGGTTTCATATTCGACGTGTGCGGTCGAAATGGTGATGCCGCGCTCGCGCTCCTCGGGAGCCTTGTCGATGTTTGCGAAATCAACCGCCGAACCACCGTGCGTTTCTGCCATCACCTTGGTGATAGCAGCCGTCAGCGTGGTCTTGCCGTGGTCAACGTGACCGATGGTGCCGATGTTGCAGTGCGGCTTGTTCCGCTCAAATTTTTCCTTCGCCATTACTCAATAACCTCTGTTTGAAAGATTGATCTCTCTGCGGGAGAAGGCGGCACCCGCTGAATCAGGCGCCGCCCCTAGACCCTGATGCGCGCTTAGGCAAGCTTCTCCTTCACCTCTTGCGCAACATTTGCCGGCACTTCGTCATAGTGACTGAACTGCATGGTGTACTGGGCACGTCCCTGAGTGAACGAACGCAGCTCGTTGACGTAGCCAAACATGTTGGCAAGCGGCACGAAGGCTTCGACCGCCTGGGCATTGCCGCGGCTGTCGGTGCCCTGGATCTGACCACGGCGGCTGTTGAGGTCGCCAATCACGTCGCCGAGGTAATCCTCGGGCGTAACGACCTCTACCTTCATGATCGGTTCGAGCAGCTTGATGCCGGCTTTATTGGCCGCTTCGCGCATCGCGCCGCGCCCGGTGATTTCAAACGCCACCGTGCTCGAGTCGACGTCATGGTATTTGCCGTCGATCAGGCGGATGGTGAAGTCGATGATCGGGAAGCCGACGAGATAGCCGCTCTCGGCCTGCTCGCGCATGCCCTTTTCGACCGACGGGATATATTCGCGCGGGATGTTGCCGCCCTTGATCTCGTCTTCGAAAATGACGCCCTGGCCGCGTTCGCCCGGCGTAACGACGACTTTTGCTTCACCGAACTGGCCCGAACCACCCGACTGCTTCTTGTGGGTGTAGGTGACTTCGACCTCGCGGGCGAGCGCTTCGCGGTAGGCCACCTGCGGCGCACCGACATTGGCCTCGACCTTGAACTCGCGCTTCATGCGATCGACCAGGATGTCGAGGTGGAGCTCGCCCATGCCCTTGATGATCGTCTGACCGCTTTCGTGGTCGGTCGTTACGCGGAACGAAGGATCCTCCGCAGCCAGGCGGTTGAGCGCGACGCCCATCTTTTCCTGGTCGGCCTTGGTCTTCGGTTCCACCGACAACTCGATAACCGGATCGGGGAATTCCATCCGCTCGAGAATGATCGGCTTGGCCGGATCGCACAGCGTGTCGCCGGTTGTGGTCTCCTTGAGGCCCGCAATCGCAACGATATCGCCAGCGAATGCCTCATCGATGTCCTCGCGGTTGTTCGAGTGCATCAGCAGCATGCGGCCGATCTTTTCCTTCTTGTCCTTCACCGAGTTCAGGACCGAGCCCTTGGAGAGCTTGCCCGAATAGATGCGGGTAAAGGTGAGCGAGCCCACGAAGGGATCGTTCATGATCTTGAAGGCCAGCGCGGCGAAAGGCGCATCATCGCTCGACGGACGCACATCTTCCTCGTCGCTGTCGGGCAGCACACCCTTGATGGCCGGAACGTCAAGCGGCGAAGGCATGTAGTCAACCACTGCGTCGAGCAGCGGCTGCACGCCCTTGTTCTTGAACGCCGAACCACACAGCACAGGAACGAAAGCCTGGTCCATCGTGCCCTTGCGGATGAGACGCTTGAGCGTCGCCGCATCGGGTTCTTCGCCTTCGAGATAGGCTTCCATGACATCGTCGTCCTGCTCGACGGCGGTCTCGATCAGCTTCTCGCGATATTCGGCAGCCTTGTCGGCCAGATCCGCAGGGATATCGACATAGTTGAACTTCGCACCCAGGCTCTCGTCTTCCCAGACAATGCCGCGGTTGTTCACGAGGTCGACGACACCCTTGAGGTCGCTCTCCATTCCGATCGGGAGGTACAGCACCAGCGGAGTAGCGCCGAGGCGATCGATGATCGACTGAACGCAATAGTAGAAGTCCGCACCGGTACGGTCCAACTTATTGATGAAGCACATGCGGGGGACTTTGTACTTGTCGGCCTGGCGCCACACAGTTTCGGATTGCGGCTCAACTCCGGCCACGCCGTCGAACACCGCGACCGCGCCGTCGAGCACGCGCAGCGAACGTTCGACTTCAATCGTGAAGTCGACGTGCCCGGGCGTGTCGATGATGTTGATCCGGTGCTTGGGGCCTTCGCCATCTTCGGCCGACCAGAAGGTGGTGGTCGCAGCCGAAGTAATGGTGATGCCGCGCTCCTGCTCCTGCTCCATCCAGTCCATCGTCGCTGCACCATCGTGCACTTCGCCGATCTTGTAGGACTTGCCGGTGTAGTAGAGGATACGCTCGGTCGTGGTGGTCTTGCCGGCATCGATGTGAGCCATGATGCCGATATTGCGGTAACGCTCCAGCGGATACTCGCGTGCCATTTCTAAGTCTCCATGAGGGGGCTCTCCCCTCGATTAGTAATTACCAGCGATAATGCGAGAAGGCGCGGTTGGCGTCAGCCATACGGTGCGTATCTTCGCGCTTCTTGACGGCGTTGCCACGGTTGTTGGCCGCATCCATCAGCTCGCCCGAGAGGCGCACGGACATGGTGGTTTCCGCACGGCCACGTGCAGCACCGATCAGCCAGCGGATCGCGAGTGCCTGGGCACGCTCGGGGCGAACCTCGACCGGCACCTGGTAAGTCGCACCACCGACGCGGCGGCTGCGGACTTCGACCTGCGGCTTAACATTGTTGAGCGCTTCGTGGAACAGCTGCACCGGATCGGCCTTGGCCTTGGCTTCGACCGTGTCGAGCGCGCCATAGACGATGCGCTCGGCAACGGACTTCTTACCGTCCAGCATGAGGTTGTTCATGAACTTCGACAGCACCTGATCTCCGAACTTCGGATCAGGCAGGATTTCCCTTTTCTCGGGACGACGACGACGTGACATTTCTATTCTCCAAAATGTCGGGAGCGTAGCGACCGTCTTCTTGCGTCATCCCCGCGAAGGCGGGGACCCAGATAACGGTTGCGGCTCCGTGATTCCTACGGACCGCCCGGCCATTTCCCTTATCTAGGCCCCTGCCTGCGCAGGGGCGACGGGAATGGTCGGAGTGGGCTCCTCTTACTTCGGCCGCTTCGCACCATATTTGGAGCGAGACTGCTTG